>CAYNNS010000169.1:0-7023 GCA_964398345.1 uncultured Gemmatimonas sp.
ATCCTCGGCAATGCCGCCCGGGTGTTTGCCGAGCGCTGCATCGCGGGCATCGAAGCCGACGCCGAGCAGTGCGCGCACTGGCTGGAGCGGAGCCCGGCGCTGGTGACCGCGCTCGCCCCCAAGATCGGGTATGCCGAAGCCGCCAAGCTCGCCAAGGAAGCCGTGGCGAGCGGGTTAACGGTCAAGCAGCTCGTGGAGCAGAAGGGCCTCCTCGAGGGCAAGGAGCTCGAGGCGATCCTCGACCTGCGCGCCATGACCGAGCTCGGCGTGCCGGGAGGGAAGGGCTTGCCCGACGGGGGTTAGGGCGGCGATTCCGGCGCGCTCGGCGCGCGACCGAGAAACCGGAACTTGACGAGCAGCCAGCGGGCGACGGTGGTGTAGGGGAGCTTGGCCTCGTGGCGGGAGACACAGCGCGCCTGGGCCGGCGTGACCAGCGTCGGCACGACCTCACGATAGGCGAGCGTGCAGCTCGCCGAGCGGAAGCTGGAGTTGCGCCGCGTCAGATTCACCAGGCGGGCTTCCGAGCGGACCAGCACCATGCTTGTCGAGTCGATGAAGAGCGAGCCCGCCCAATCGATCGTTTTCACGTTCTTGAGCGGCGCGAACTCGAAGCGATACGCCACGGCGCCCGCGACCGAGTCGTTCCCCGCGTACCAGAAGCAGTGCGTGCGCCGGAATTCGTTGCGCGCCAGGTCCGAGGGCTGGAAATAGAGCGCTGATTCCACCCGGAACGGTCCTTCGCGTACCGTCACGTGGCCGCGTTCGTAGCGCAGAATCCGGCGGCTGTCATACCGGCCGGTATCCACCCGGCCATCGATCGGCGAACCGCTCGAATCGTACCGCGCCGTGGTTTCCTGGTAGGTCTCCTCGAACGGATAGTCTTCCTGCAGGGTGAAGAGCCGTTCGGCATTCTGGTAGACCGCGCCGAGCAGGCCGTCCTCCGCTGAGCCCGAGCGCTCGCGCGCGCCGGAACAGATGTCGCCCTCGACGATGATCTCGGGCAGCTGAAAGATCTGCCGCGCGAGCGGCACCACCAGTCCCGGCGCGCCGGCGACGGCTGGATCGGTGTCGACCTCGAGCATGAGCGTCACGGCGCGATACCCGATCTGCTGCACCCGGACGCTGACCCGCCCCGGAATAAGACCGCTCAGCGTAAAGCGCCCCCCTTCGCTGGCAAAGACTCGCAGGGGGGGACTGGCGAGCACCACGAGCGCGTAGGCCACCGGAAAGCCACTGGCGCTGTCCCGCACCATCCCGGTGAGCGTACCGCCGGGAGCCTGCACGCGGAGCGCCTGCGCTCCGGCGAAACCTGCCCGGGCCAGCAGCAGCAGCGCGAGGAGTCCCATGCGTCGCGGGGCCATCGCCCAAAGCTATCTGAGGGCCCTCCGCTTGTCCCTCCGGCCCGGCTGAGGGATATTCCCGGTATGCGGGTGACGATCGAAACCGAGTACAGTCTGCTCATTGCGCTGCACCTCGCGCGGCGTGGCAGCGTGTCGGAGCCGGTGGCGGCTCGGGAGCTGGCCCACGTCGAGCGCCTTCCGGCCGACTACGTCGAACAGATTCTGCTGCGGCTGCGGCGCGCCGGGCTGGTGGAAAGCGTGCGCGGTGCCCGGGGCGGCTACTACCTGGCGCGCGAGCCGGGCGCGATCACGGTGCGTGATGTGATGACCGCCACGGAGCACCAGACCTTCGAGGTGAATTGTACGACGCACCCGGTCGACGCCGAGCGCTGCGACCCCTCGACCAGCTGCTCGATTCGTCCGGTCTGGCACGCGCTGCAGCGTCGCGTCGACGACTTTCTTTCCGGGATCACCCTGACCGATCTCCTCAAGGAACAGCCCGCGGCACCCGACCTGGTGTCGCTGACCCTCGACCGCTGACCCGTTGCCGCTGTCTCCCGCTGAGCTCGTCCGCTACGCGCGCCATCTGACCCTCCCCGAAGTCGGCAGTGCGGGACAGCAGCGTCTGCGGGACGCGCGCGTGTTGCTCGTCGGCGCCGGCGGCCTGGGGTCCCCGGCCGCGCTCTACCTCGCCGCCGCCGGCGTCGGGACGCTGGGCGTCGTCGACGCCGACGCCGTCGAGCTCAGCAATCTGCAGCGTCAGATCCTGCACGGCAGCGACACGCTGGGCCGGCCCAAGACCGAATCCGCCCGGGTACGGATTGGAGCGCTCAACCCCGAGGTGCGGGTCGAGACCCATCCCGTGCGGCTCGAGGCCGCCAACGCGCGGGACATCCTTGCGGGTTACGATCTCTGCCTCGACGGCAGCGACAACTTTCCGACCCGTTACCTGGTCAACGACGCCTCGGTGCTGCTGGGCAAGCCGTACGTCTACGGCAGCATCTTCCGCTTCGACGGGCAGGTGGCCGTCTTCGGCGCGCCCGGGGGACCGTGCTACCGCTGCCTCTTCGCCGACCCGCCGCCTCCGGACCTGGTGCCGAACTGCGCCGAAGCCGGGGTGCTCGGCGTACTGCCCGGGGTGATCGGCAGCCTGCAGGCGCTCGAGGCCATCAAATGGATCCTGGGCGTCGGAGAGTCCCTGGTCGGCCGGCTGCTGCTCGTGGATGCCTTGCGGGTCAGGTTTCGCGAGCTCAGCATAACCCGCGACCCCGATTGCGCGGTCTGCGGCGCGCAGCCGACCATCCGGCAGCTCCTGGATTACGAGGCCTATTGCGGGGTGAGCGCTGCTCCCGGCCCCGCGGAGCTGAGCGCGCCGGAGCTGGTACGCCGGCTCGCCGACCCGCGCGCGCCCCTCATCGTGGACGTGCGCGAGCCCTGGGAATGGGAAATTGCCCGGATCGCGGGCAGCCGCCTGCTGCCCCTCGGCGAGCTGGCCGAGCGACTGAGCGAGCTCGAACCGGATGCAGAGATCGTCACGGTTTGCCACAAGGGCAAGCGTTCACTCACCGCGCAACAGCTCCTGCAAGGCGCGGGATTCAAGGCGCGGAGCCTGACCGGTGGGATCGACGCCTGGGCGGCGGAGGTGGAGCCGGGGATGGCACGGTACTGAGTGACCGGTCACCGGTAACCGGTCACCGGTCACCGGTCACCGGTAAGTGCCGAAGGGGGGACTCGAACCCCCACGGGCTTGCGCCCACTGCGCCCTGAACGCAGCGCGTCTACCAGTTCCACCACTTCGGCGAGCCGCCAAAACTAGGACCCCCCTCAGAACCGGTCAAGCGATGCGTTGCTTGGCCCGGTTTCGCGGCCTATCTTCCGGTCCGAGCGTGACTTATGGCGCAGAACAGCCGCCCGGCACCCCCCAAGGCCCGGATCTCCGTGGCACGGAATCCGCGGGCTTCCCACGATTACCATCTCCTCGAGACCTGGGAGACCGGGATCGTGCTCACCGGCACCGAAGTGAAGAGCCTGCGACTGGGAAAGGCCTCGATCAAGGAAGCCTACGCCCACGTCCGCAACGGTGAGGTCTGGATCGAGGGCATGCACATTACCCCCTACGAGCAGGGGAACCGGTGGAATCCCGAGCCCGTGCGATCCCGCAAGCTGCTGATGCACCGGCGGGAGATCGAGCGGCTGATCGGCGGGGTCGAGCAAAAGGGATTCACCCTCGTCCCGCTCGAGATCTATTTCAATAAGGGCCGCGCCAAGGTCGCGCTGGCGCTCGGGAAGGGAAAGAAGACCCATGACCGTCGCGAAGATATCAAGCGCCGCATCGCCGATCGCGAGATGGCGCGGGCGCTGAAGCAGCACTGATGCTCCTCACCGCGCTGGCTCCGCTGGTGGTCCTGGTGCAAACGAGCCGGGGGGAGACCCGTGTGCCCGTGCGCCTCGATCCGCACTCGGGTCCCGTCCTCGCCGCGCCGCTCCTGCTTCCGGCTCTCGATGGCAAGGCTACCGTAGCCGACAGCTGGGCCGAGGTCGCGATCGGCTCCCGCAGCTTCCGCTTCTATCTGGGCGCACCCCTGATGGCGCTCGACGGCACCGTGTATCCGCTGGTCGGGTCCGCCGCGGTACTGCGTGACACGCTGCTGCTCCCGATTCAGTTCGTGTCCGAAATCCTGCCGCGCGCCTTGTCCGACCGGTTCCGTTACGACGCGCGGCTAGCTCGTCTCGCGGACGTTACTCCCGCCGTCCTCGCGGTGAAAGCGGCGGCGAAGGATCCCAACCGGCTTCCCAACGGACTTCTCAAGGGTCACGTCGTCACCATCGAGCCCGGGCAGGGCGGCGTCGATCCGGGAAATCCGGGACTTTTCTTCCCCGCCGGGCTCAAGGAGAAGGACATCACGCTCGACCTGGGCCTGCTGCTGCGCGACGAGCTCCGACGCCGGGGCGTGGGAATCGTGATGACGCGCCGCACCGACACGCTCATTGATCTGCGCCAGCGCGGCTCCTACTGCACGGCGGAGTGTGATCTGTTCGTCAGCATCCACGTCAACTCCCTGCCGCGGCGTCCCGGATTCAAGCTGGTCCGCGGCTTCGAAACCTATTTCCTCGCCGAGGCCAAGACCGAGGATGCCGCCCGGGTTGCGCGCATGGAAAACGAAGCCATTCGCTTCGACGATTCGGCCGACAACACCGAGAGCGCCGGCGGACTCGACTTCATCCTGAAAGACCTCCAGCTCAACGAGCACCTGCGCGAATCGGCGCGGGCCGCCGAGCTGGTGCAGTCGTATCTCCAGGAAGCGCACAGCGGTCCCGACCTCGGCGTGAAGCAGGCCGGCTTCATGGTGCTCACCACGGCCCGCCGCCCGGCCATTCTCATCGAAACCGGCTTCAGCACCAATCCGGAAGACGCCAAGCTGCTCACCGGCGACGTCACCCAGCGCAACCTCGCGCGTTCGATCGCCGATGCGATTGTCGCCTATCTGCTCGAGTACGAGCGCAAGGTCGGCTCCGGGGCCGTCTCCTCCTCTTCGACCACCGGCGCGACCAGGCGGTGACCACGCGACCGCTGGCGCGCGACATCTTCGGTCAAAGCTTTCAAAACCCGATTCTCCTCGCTGCCGGCACCGCCGGTTTTGGCCGTGAGCTCGACGGCATGATCGAGCTCGACCGGCTGGGCGGCATTGTCACCAAAGCGGTATCGCTCGAGCCGCGTCACGGCAACGCCGCGCCGCGAGTCGCCGAATTCCCGGGTGGCATGCTGAACTCCGTGGGACTCGCGAATCCCGGTCTGAGCCAGGTGCGCAGCGCGGCATTGCCCTGGCTCACGGCCCGGCTCAACCGGGCGCGAGTCCTGGTCAACGTGGTCGGGTTCACCGAAACCGAGTACGCCGACGTAATCGCAGGCCTCGAGGCAGTGGCCGGCATCAGCGCGTACGAGATCAATCTGTCGTGCCCCAACACCAGCGCGGGTGGTGTGGAGTTCGGGGCCGACGCGGAGGTCGTGCGCCGGGTCATCGGCCGCTGTCGGGCGGCAAGCCGCCGTCCCCTGATCGCCAAGCTCTCTCCAGCGCTGCCCGACCCGGCGCTGATCGCCGAGGCGGCGGGCGCCGGCGGCGCGGACGGCATCAGCGCGGTCAACACGATACCGGGTTACTTGGGCACGGCCAGCGGGCCGCGGCTCGGCAATGGCAACGGAGGGGTGAGCGGCCCCGGGTTATTGCCGATCGGCGTGCTGGCCGTGCGCAAGATCCGGGAGCGGCTCCCCTCGGTGCCGGTGATCGGCGTGGGTGGCGTCCGCTCGGCTGGGGACGTGCGCCAGTATCTCGCCGCCGGCGCGGTGCTCGTCGCCATCGGGACGGCGCAGCTCGCCGACCCGCACCTTCCGCTGCGGATCATCGCGGAGCTCGAGCGCGATGGCTGAGCTGATTCTGGCGCTCGATCTCCCCAGCCGCGACGAGGCCCTGCGGCTGCTCGACCGGCTCCCGGCGCTCCGGTGGGTCAAGGTGGGCTCGATCCTCATGACCGCCGAGGGCCCGAACCTCCTGCGCGAGCTGGTGGCCCGCGGTCTCGAGGTCTTTCTCGATCTCAAGTGGCACGACATTCCGAACACCGTGGCCGGTGCCGTCGCGGTCGCTGCGGAGCTAGGAGTCCACTTGGCGACGGTCCACGCGAGCGGTGGAGCCGAGATGCTGCGCGCCGCCGCGGAGGCAGCGGGACCGGTCGCGCTGGTTGGGGTGACCGTGCTGACCTCGCAGCCCGCCACGGAAGTCCCCGGCGAACCTTCCCTCGTCGAGGTCGCCGAGCAGCGAGCCAGGTTCGCGATGCAGTGCGGCCTCGCGGGGGTCGTCTGCAGCGTGCACGAGCTCCGGCCGATCCGCGCCGCCATCGGTCCCGGGCCCCTGATCGTGGTTCCGGGAATCCGCCGCAGCCAGGACGACCACGGCGACCAGCAGCGCACCGCGGGGCCCGGCGAAGCGGTTCGGTTGGGGGCAACTCACCTCGTGGTCGGCCGGCCAATCATCCGGGCTGCCGACCCTGCCCGGACCCTCCTGGAGCTCCTCGAAGAACTGGCGTAAGTCCTTGGCCCAGGGCCCCTTGTGTCGTGTATGCTTGGGCCCTATATTGGCAAGCTGCCTATCAACCTCGGTTCCCGGGAGAGCACGTGAAGGTTCGGTCCAGTGTCAAGCCGATCTGCGAGCACTGCAAAGTGGTCCGGCGCCAGGGCGTGATCCGCGTGATCTGCAAGCGTAACCCGAAGCACAAGCAGCGGCAGGGTTAGTCATGGCGCGTATTGCCGGCGTGGATTTGCCGCGGGAAAAGCGGGTCGAGGTTGCTCTCACATACATCTACGGCATTGGTCGTCCCACCAGCAATCGGTTGCTCGCCGATTCGGGCATCGGGCCCGATACGCGCGTGCGCGATCTCTCCGATGCCGAGGTGGCCCGGCTGCGCCAGCTGATCGAGCGGAGCGTCAAGGTGGAGGGCGCGCTCCGCACGGAAATCGCCATGAACATCAAACGGCTGATGGATATCGGGACCTACCGGGGCTCGCGCCACCGCAAGGGACTCCCGGTTCGCGGCCAACGCACCCACACCAACGCGCGCACCAAGAAGGGGCCGCGCCGCGCCATCGCGGGCAAGAAGAAGCCCTTGCTGAAAAAGTAAATGGCACAGGCGA
>CAYNNS010000170.1:0-7011 GCA_964398345.1 uncultured Gemmatimonas sp.
TCGGCAGCACGAACTGGGTGATGGGGATGGTGATGGGACGCCTGGGTGGCGGCATGCTGCAGCTCGACGGTATGCTGAGCGCGGAGCCCCTCACCGTGGGCGGGCGCGGCTATCCGCTGCTGCTCCAGAGCGGCGAGAGCTTCCAGGGGGAAGCGCTGCACGACCGCCAGCACCCGCACGATCTGTTCATGGAGCTCTCGGCGAGCTACGAGCACGCGATCGCACACAACCTCGCGTTCTCGCTGTACGCGGCGCCGGTGGGTGAGCCCGCGCTGGGGCCGGTCGCGTTCATGCACCGCCCCTCGGCGCAGTCGGATCCCTTCGCCTCGATCGCGCATCACTGGCAGGACGTCACCCACATCACATTCGGCGTGCTCACGGCCGGGATCTACTCCCGAAGCGTCAAGCTCGAGGGCTCGGTATTCAACGGGCGCGAGCCGGACGAGCACCGCTACGACTTTGATTTCCACCGGATCGATTCCTGGAGCGTGCGACTCTCCGCTAACCCGGCGGCCGAGTGGAGCTGGAATGCCAGCTATGGATTCCTGAAGAGTCCCGAGGGACTGCACCCCGACGAATCGCAGCGCCGGGTGGGCGCTTCGATCATGCGGACGGTGAAGCGCGGCACGGCCGGCGAGTGGGCCACGGCCCTGGTGTACGGCGGAATCCAGCACCGCGACGGTGGCTCGGCGCCGTGGGACCGGCTCGAGCACAGCCTGCTGGTCGAGAGCAACCTGCAGCTCGACAGGAGCAACGTGCTCTACGGGCGGGTGACCTGGGTGCAGAAGGACGGCGAAGAGCTCGTGGCGGCGGTGGCGGGACGCTCGAGCCTCGCGACCCTGGCGCTCGGTTACGCGCACGAGCTGCTGCAGGTCAAACGCACCGCGCTCGAACTCGGCGTCCGCGGCGAAGTCGGGCTGATCCCCGCGACGCTCGAACCCTTCTACGCCACCCGGCACCCCGCGGGCTTCGCGGTGTATCTGCGGCTTCGCCCCACCGCTCCGCTGGGCGAAGCCGAGATGAAGATGTAGCCGCGCTACGGCTTGTGCTTCGGTTTCGCCGGGCTCTCCGCCACGACCTTGTCGTGGTGGATGGTGTTGATGATCGAGCCGTCGGTGGCGTTCACCAGCACGGCGTCGGTTCCAGCCACGTCCTTGCGCTGTACCTCGAACGAATAGACGAGGTTGGCACCCCGGCGCTCGATGCTGCCGCTCTCGACCGTCGCTTCGGGATAGACGGTTTCGGCGAGATGCTGCGCGTCGATGGGCAGGATCTTGGCCTGGGCCAGGAGGCCCGGCGTAGCCTCGGTCACCTTTACCAGGTGCTCCCGAGCCGGCGTTGCCGGTTTGGGACGCGGCACGGTGCCGACGGTAGTCGCCGTGGTGACGGTGTCGGCGGGCTTGGGCGTGGAATCCGCCGCCGCGTTGACGGGTGGCGTCTTGTCGCGGCAGGCGGGGATGAGCGCGGCGAGCCCGACGGCCAGAACCAGTGGGATAACCCGCATGGGGCACCTCCAATGGAATGAAAATGGGACTCTGACTGGTAGGACGTCCCGGCCGGAAGGGAAATGCACCAGGATCGCGCAAAGCCTGTCGCCGACAGCCGACAGGAAGGCGAGCCGCCGTGGTAACTCTCTCGCAGAGAGCAGCTTATCTTAGGTCATCGTCCGGCCTCCAATTTGCGAACGAGAGGGCCATGTCCCGCAAATCGCGCCGCACCAAGGTCGCCGTGGTCCTGGGGACCCGACCCGAAGCGATCAAGCTCGCTCCGGTCATTCAGCAGCTCGCCGCGCGTCCCGAGCGCTTCGAGCCGGTCGTCATCACCACCTCGCAGCACCGCGAGATGCTGGCCCAGGCGATGCACGCCTTCCGGCTCGTGGCCGACGTCGACCTGGGCCTCTCCCACGTGAACCAGACGCTCGCCGACTTCACGGCGCGGGCACTGCTCGCGCTCACCGGCGCGTTCCGGGAGGTGAAGCCCGACCTGTTGCTCATCCAGGGCGACACGTCCACCGTGATCGCCGCGGCGCTCGCCGCGTTCTACTACGGCATGCCGGTGGGCCACGTCGAGGCGGGGCTGCGCTCGGGCGACACCCGGCGGCCCTTTCCCGAGGAAGTGAACCGCCGGATGACGAGCTGCGTCACCGACATTCACTTCGCGCCGACGGCGCTGGCACGCGAGAACCTGCTCAACGAGCGCATCCCCGACGAGCAGATCTACGTCACCGGCAATACCATCGTCGATGCGCTCGCGGCGATCCGGCATGACGGCAGCTTCGAAGACCAATCGCTCAACGCGCTCGACTGGGAGAATCGCCAGGTCATTCTCGCCACGGTGCACCGCCGCGAGAACCTGGGCCAGAACCTGCGCGACATCTGCGCCGCGTTCCGCCGGATCGTGGAGCTGCACCCCGAGGTCGAGATCGTGATCCCGGTGCACCTCAACCCCAGCGTGCGCGAGATCGTGTTTGGGGAGCTCGAGGGAATCCAGGGGATCCGGCTGCTCGAGCCGCTCGCCTACCACGACCTGATCGAAGTCATGCGTCGCAGCGTGCTGGTGTGCACCGATTCGGGCGGGATCCAGGAGGAAGCGCCTGCGCTGCAGAAGCCGGTACTGATTCTCCGTACCGTCACCGAGCGGCCCGAAGTGGTGGACGCCCGCTTCGGCGAGCTGGTCGGGAGCGACCGCGAGCTGATCGTGGACGAGGTGCATCGGCTGCTCACCGACCCCGCCGCGTACTACAGCATGACCTCGGGCGAAAACCCCTTCGGGGACGGCCGCGCCGCGATCCGGATCGCCGACATTCTCGAGGAGCGCTGCGCGTCGGGCCGGCTCTTCGCTTCCCCCTACGTCGAAGCCCCAGTCCCGCAGCACTAGCCAACCGTGACCAGGGGCGCCCTGCTGGCTCTGCTGATCCCCGCTGCGGTCACCGCACAAACTGCCACACCGCCGCACAGCCCCGCGGCCTCCCTGATGGAGCTCGGCGGCTTCTACCAGCACGTCACCCACGACTTCGGCTCCTGGACCGGTGGCTACGGCCGGCTGGTGCTCGCGGGGAACCGCGACGTGTGGTACGCCGACGCCAAGCTGCAGGAGGCCTTTCGCGACCGCGGCGTCTACGGCGCGCTCGCGAACGTCCATCACTTCGGCGAGCGGCTCTTCACACAGCTCGGCATCGGCGCCGGAACCGGCACGTACGTGCTGCCCAAATTCCGCGGCGACCTTGCCGTCACCCTCAAGCTCTTCCGGTCGCACGCCCTGCTGCTCAACGCAGGCGGCACCTACGTCAAATCGAAATCGATCTACTCCGACCGGGCGGCGTTCGGCTCCATTGCATGGTACCCGGGACCCTACGCGCTGCTCGAGGTGGGGGGACGGCTCAACTGGAGCGACCCCGGCACGGTGCGGACCGAACGGGTGACCGGCTCCCTGACGCTGGGCCGGCCCGGGAGCGTCGTGCTGACGCTGCGAGGCGGCGCGGGCACCGAGGGCTATCAGCTCACCAGCGCGCCGGTCACGCTGCAGAAGTTCCGCAGCCAGGAGGCCGGTGCCACCCTGCGCACCTGGCTGTCGCGGAGCTTCGGCGTGGTGGAAGGCGGCGAGTGGTACCACAACAGGTTCTACACCCGCGCGGGCGGCTCCCTGGGATTCTTCCATGCCTGGTAAACCGCCGCCGCCGGCCGCGCTCGAAGGACCGGCACGGCTCGCGGCGCTGCGGGTCCGGGGCCACCAGGGCGGGGTCATCGCGCCGCACCGCGCGATGGTGGGACTGCACTGGAGCGCGTGGCGCCTGATCAGCACGGTGCTGCTGGTCGCGGGCGGACTTGCGGGTTATGGCGCCGCCCTGCCCTGGATCGGCCTGGGCTGGCAGCGCGGCTTCCAGCTCGGGCGCGACTATCTCGGCCTGCGGCTGCCGCTGGGCACGCGCACGCTGGCGCTGCCCGGCCGCCTCGAGCTGACGCTGCCCGCGGTCGCCGCCGCGACCCCGCTCCCGGACACGCGCGTGTTATGGATCGCGGGGATCGCCTGCGCGGCCGTGCTGCTGCTGAGCTTCCTTTTCAGCGAGCGCTTCACGCCGCTGCGCTACTTCCTTCGCCTGCTGGTGCTGCTGCAGCTGACCGCGATCGCCTTCTTCGCGCTGGCGCCGGGGGCGTTTCCCTACCGGCTGGAGGATCACGCCTTCCTGCTGCTCACCGCGGGACTCGTGGTGCTCGGCCTGGTCCCGATCCTGCTCGGCCTCACCCTGCACGTCTTCGACCTCGCGCTCTGGAAGAAGCTGATGCTCACCGTGCTGGTGCTGGTGCACCTGGTGGTGTTCGTGCCGCTCAACGTGCTGGTCCACATCTGGCTGATCCAGCACGCCACGGCAATCGTGATGCCGGTACTGTTCCTGGTTTTCGGGCTGCTGCTCGACGTCTTCGTCTTCGTGACCTTCTACGGCTGGGCGCTCTCCTGGCGCGAGAGCGGCCCGCGCGACCGGCCCCCGCCGGTGCATCTAGGATGAAGCTGCTACTGATCATCCCGCTCTACGCCGTGGTGGCGGTGATGCTGGTGTATACCGCGCGCCACTACGTCTTCACGCTCAACCGTCTCTTCGGGCGGCACCGGCAGCCCTACGTGGACATCGGGACCGCGACCTGGCCCACGGTCGCGGTGTTCATTCCCTGCCATAACGAGGAGACGGTGATCACCCACATGCTGGACGCCCTGCTCGCGGGCGACTACCCCGCCGAGCAGCTGGTGATCATCCCGATCGACGACCGCTCGACCGACGGCACCCGGGCGATCCTCAGCGATTACGCGACGCGGTTCCCCGGGCGGGTCCGACCCTTCCTTCGCAGCGAGGGCAAACCGGGCAAGGCCGCGGCGCTCAAGGACGCGAGCGTCGAGGCGGCCGGATCCGAGGCGAGCATCCACCTGGTGTTCGATGCCGATTACCTGCCGGGCCGCGGTTTGATCAAGCAGCTGGCGGCGCCGTTCTTCGACATCGAGGTGGGCGCGGTGATGGGGCGGGTCGTGCCGATCAACGTCAGCAAGTCGCTGCTCACCCGGCTGCTCGACCTCGAGCGCACCGGCGGCTACCAGGTGGACCAGCAGGCGCGCATGAACCTGGGACTCATCCCCCAGTACGGCGGCACCGTGGGCGGGGTGCGGCGCTCGGCGCTGATGGCCGTGGGGGGCTGGCGCGACGACACCCTCGCCGAGGACACCGACATCACCTTCCGGCTGGTGCTGGCGGGCTGGGAAGTGGCCTACCAGAACCGCAGCGAGTGCTACGAAGAGGTCCCCGAGACCTGGCCGAGCCGGATCCGCCAGATCAAGCGCTGGGCGCGGGGCCACAATCAATCGCTGTGGCGCTACTGGTGGCGGCTGCTGCGGCGCCCCGAGCACCTGCGGCTCCGCACCGTGCTCGACGGCCAGCTCCTGCTCGGCGTCTACGCCGTGGGACCGCTGCTGGTGCTGGGCTGGGGACTTGCGCTGGCGCTCTACTATCTCGGGGTGCAGCTCGCCACCGGGTTACTGGCGATCTTCGCGGTCGCGCTCTATTCCACGCTGGGCAACTTCGCGGCGTTCTTCGAGGTGGCCGCGGGCGCGCGGCTCGACGGCTCGCGGGGCCGCATCAAGCTGCTGCCGTTCCTGATCGTGGGGTTTCTGGTGAGCCTGGTGTCGGTGAGCTGGGCGACGCTGGTCCAGGTGCTCACCTCCTGGCGGCGCGAGAACAACCACCACTGGGAGAAGACCGAGCGCTTCCGCTCGCCGGATCTCGTCGTGCCGAACGGAGATCAGTGACCAGTCTACTGCCCTTCCTCGCCCTCTTCGGGATCACGCTGCTGTGGTTCCTGCTGCCGCTGCTGCCGGCGCTCCGGGAGCTGTTCGCGCCGAAGGACATCGCGCCGCTCAAGGTGGTGGACCGCTCCTCGGGCCATGTCGCCTACTTCGCGCGGAACTTCCGGCAGTATCTGGAGCGCACGCTTCCAGCCGAGGCGGGTGCGGGCGATTACGCGGGCAAGCTGCTCGACGGCACCGAGTTCGTGCGGGTGAACCTCAAGCCCGCCACGATCAATGGCTCGGCGCCCAAGGTCCACCACCAGATCGTCGTCTTCGACACGCCCATCACGCTGAACGGCGGGGAGACCTTTCTGCTCGAGGTCTACGCCCGGGCGCCGCTCACCAGCGGACCCCGAACGGTGTTCCGCGCGGTCTACGCCGACCGCGAGCTCGTGCTGGGCGAAGCGAGCCAGGTGCTGCGCTGGACCCACGCGGGCGGCGCGCTCACGGTGGGCGCGGGGTCGTTGCTCCGGGGCCGGGTTTCCTCCGACACCGCGGTGCGGCTGGGCGCCGGCAGCGTGTTCGAGCGGATCGGCGCCCCGGTGATCGCGGTCGGGAACGAGCAGGAGCCGCCGCCGGCACCGCCCGCGGCGCCCAAGCTCTGGCGTCCGGTCGAGGGGCGCCGGGTCGGCGATCACTGGCGCGTCGAAGGCGACCTGGAGATTCCCGAGGGCGTGTTAGTGAAGGGCAGCCTCGTGGTGGCCGGGGGGCTCCGGGTCGGGCTCGGCGCGATCGTGGCGGGGAGCCTCAAGGCCCACCGCGCCATCGTGCTGGGCGGCGAGGCCCAGGTCCAGGGCAGCGTGGTGAGTCGCACCCGGGTCGAGTTGGGCCAGGCGGCGTGGGTTGCCGGCGCGGTGATCGCGGAGCACGACGTGCGGCTGGGCAAGGACTGCGTAGTCGGGGCCCCGAGCGGGCCCGCCACGGTGACGGCGACGGAGATCGAGCTGGGCGCCGGGGCGACGGTGTATGGGCAGATCACCGCTCGGAGAGAAGCGCGGACGGTCTAGGGGACCGCCGGCTCCTCCTTCCGCCCGAGGAACTCCCCCACCGGCGCCAGCATCTCGATGTGATCGCAGCAGATCTTGAATACCGCGAGTATCGGCACGCCGATGAACGCGCCCGGAATTCCCCAGATCCAGAACCAGAAGGCGAGACCGATGAACACCGCGACGGGATTGAGCG
>CAYNNS010000171.1:0-6981 GCA_964398345.1 uncultured Gemmatimonas sp.
GCTTGCCGCGCAGCGCGGCGGGCCGCTCGAGGCCGTCCCCGGCGCCGACGAAGCCGCGTTCTACGCCGCCCTCGGACTCCCCGTGATCCCGCCGGAGCTGCGCGAAACCGCCGGCGCGGTCGAGCGCGCGGACGCGCAGCGGCTGCCGCGGCTCGTCGAGCGGCGCGAGCTGCTGGGCTTCCTGCACTGCCACACCACCTACTCCGATGGCCGGTTCGGAATCGCCGAGCTGGCCTCGGTCTGCCGGACCGCGGGTTACTCCTGGGTCGGGATCACCGATCACAGTCAATCGGCGGCCTATGCCGGCGGGATGAGCGCCGACCGGGTCGAGCAGCAATGGCTGGAGATCGAGAGGGTGGCCGCGGCCACCCCAGGCATCCGGCTCCTCAAAGGCATCGAATCCGACATCCTGGCCGATGGGGCGCTCGATTATGATGACACGCTGCTCGCGCGATTCGATTGCGTGATCGGGTCGATCCATGGACGGTTTGCGCTGGACGAGGCCGAGATGACGTCCCGGCTACTGCGAGCGCTGGATAACCCGTACCTGACGATTCTGGGACACCCCACCGGGCGGCTGCTGCTCTCGCGGGAACCCTACCGGTTCGATCTGGCGCAGGTATTCCGGAAAGCGGCGGCCAACGGTGTCGCGCTGGAGATCAACGGCGATCCGCACCGGCTCGACCTCGACTGGCGGCTGGTCGAGGTGGCCCGCGAGCTGGGCGTGGTGTTTGCCCTCGGTGCCGATGCCCACGCGCTGAAAGACCTGGTCTACATGGACTATGCGACTACCATGGCCCGAAAGGCCGGACTCGAAGCCGGTGCGGTGCTGAACACGCTCGACGCCGACGCCTTTCTCGCCTTTGCCCGGGCGCGCCGCTCATGAATCGCCCCCCGCAGCCGAAGGCACGACGCCCGAAGCCCTCGAGGCGGCACGGCAGAGAGTCCAAGGAGCAGCTGGCCCGGCGCGCCGCTGAGATCTTCGCCCTGCTCGCGGCGGAATATCCCGGTGCCCACTGCGAGCTGAATTTCCGCACCCCTTACGAGCTGCTGGTCGCCACCATTCTCTCGGCGCAGTGCACCGACGCGAGGGTGAACCTGGTGACGCCGGCGTTCTTCGCCCGCTATCCGACGCCTGGAGCGCTGGCGCAGGCCGACCCCGGCGAAGTGGAGGACCTGATCCGCTCCACCGGCTTCTTCCGCAACAAGACCCGGAGTCTCATCGGCATGGCGCAGGCGCTCAGCGAAATGCACGGCGGCGAGGTCCCGCGCACCATGGAAGCGCTGCGCGCGCTGCCCGGAGTGGGCCGCAAGACCGCGAACGTGATTCTGGGGAACGCCTACGGAATCAATGAGGGCGTCACGGTGGACACCCACGTCACCCGGCTCTCCGCGCGGCTCCGGCTCTCCAGGCACAGCGAGCCCGAAAAAATCGAGCGCGACCTCATGGCGCTCTTTCCCCGCGCCGACTGGACCCTGCTGTCGCACCTGCTGATCTGGCACGGTCGCCGGGTGTGCAACGCCCAGCGGCCGCAGTGCCAACGCTGCGTGGTGAACGAGCGCTGTCCTTCGGCGCGGACGCCGCGGACCGCCTGACTACTTGCTGCCGCGGCCGAGCAGTCGCTGCCAGGCCGACGGCTCCTCGTCGCCGCTGCGCCGTTTTTCCTTGATCTCCAGGTTGCTCATGACGACGCGCCCGGTAATGCGGACCAGCAATCCGAGCGGGTTCGCCCCGCGTGCCGAGCGCGTCGAGTGGCTGGAGCTGCTGAGCCGCTCCTCGCACTCGTTCTCCACCTGGGTGCCGGCCGGGACGATCAGGGTGATGTTGGCCATGACCGCGTGAAGCTCGATGTCCAGCACGTCAGAGCCGAACACGGCGTCGCGCAAGTCGATGCCGATCTCGCCGAGCACCGCCTTGAGCTCCAGCCGGTACGGCACGGTCCAGGACCCGGCGCGCTTGGAGCTGCCGAGCACCGTTTTGATGCGCAGCACTTCGGCCGGCTCGACCGGAGCAAGGGTGGCGTGGTCGGGATACATCGGAACCAACCCGGCGGGGACGCTGTAGCCGCCGCTGGGCACCAGGTCCGCGACGATCGCGTCGAGCGTCGCGCGGTTCGGGGCCTGGCGTACCTGCACCAGCCGCGACTCGAATTCCGCGACGCTCATCCGGTCCGACGCTACCGCCCCCGATAGCGCGCGAATCGCGTCCTGCCGCACCGATTCCAGTTCGTCCATGCGCCTATTGTACTAGCTTTGCACATGAGCACCAACCGACTCGGTGGCGCGAGCTCGGCCTACCTTCGTTCCGCCGCACACCAGCCGGTCCACTGGTATCCGTGGGGCGCCGAGCCGTTTGCCGCCGCGGCCGCGGCGGATCGGCCGGTGCTGCTCGACATCGGCGCCGTGTGGTGCCACTGGTGCCATGTGATGGACGGCGAATCCTACGAGGACCCCGGCCTCGCCGCGTGGCTCAATCAGCATTTCATCTGCGTCAAGGTCGACCGCGACGAGCGGCCCGACGTCGACGCCCGCTACCAGCGCGCGGTCCAGGCGATCGTGCAGCAGGGTGGCTGGCCGCTCACCGGTTTTCTCACGCCGCGCGCCGAGCTCTTCTACGGCGGCACCTATTTTCCCCCACAGGCGCTGCAGGGCAGACCGTCCTTCCGGGAAGTGCTGGAACGGGTTCTCGAGGTCTGGCGCGCCGAGCGCGACCGGGTCCAGGCTCAGGCGGAAGGCCTGCGCGACCTGCTGACCGCACAGCTCGACGAGAGTGTCCCGGGCGAGCTGAGCGATCTTGCCCTCGATGACGCGACGCACCGCATCCTCGCGACCGCCGACCGCGCCCACGGCGGCTTCGGCGGCGCTCCCAAGTTTCCGCATCCCTCGACCATCCAGTTCCTCCTGCACCGCTGGTGCGATACCTCCGCGCCGACGCTGCGCGCGGTGATCCACGAAACCCTCGACGGCATGGCGGGTGGCGGGTTTCGCGACCTGGTGGGCGGCGGGTTCCATCGCTACAGCGTCGATGCGCGCTGGATCGTGCCGCACTTCGAGAAGCTCAGCTCCGACAACGCGGAGCTGCTGCGCGTCTATGCCGACGCGGGGGCGCTGTTTGGGAAAGCGGCGTGGCTCGACGTGGCCCGGGACTGCGTGCGCTGGATCGGGGACGTGCTCGCGCTTCCGGGCGGCGGCTTTGCGGCGAGCCAGGACGCCGACATCGGCCACGAGGACGACGGGGATTACTTCACCTGGTCGCCAGCGGAGCTGCAGGCCGCGCTGAGCTCCGAGGAGCTGGAGCTCGCCACGTCACATTTCGGGATTGGCAGCCTGGGGCGCATGCCGCACGCGCCGGAGCGCCACGTCCTCTACATCGCCGCCGCCGCCGGCACGCTGGCCGAGCGACTGGGGCGGAGTGCCGCGTCGGTCAGCGCCGGGCTCATGCGGCTGTACGACACCCTGCGCAGGGTGCGCGCGGCACGGCAGTGTCCCTTCGTCGATCCCACGCGCTACAACAACTGGAACGCGATGCTGGCCGGCGCGCTGCTGCATGCCGGGCCCATCCTCGGCGATGCCGGCGCGAGCGATCTCGGGCTCCGCGCCCTGCGGAGCATTCGGGAATCCCAGCGTGACACCGACGCGGTGTCGCACACGATGGGTGGGCCCGGCGGTTGGCTCGATGACCCGGTGCAGTGCGCCGCCGCGGCGCTCGATGCCTTCGAGCTCACCGGTAACCGGGGCTGGCTCGACTGGGCCGCCGCGCTCATGGAACGGGTCTGGCGCGAACACTGGGACGCTGGCCGCGGCGGGTTACGGGACCTCGCGGGGGGGGGCACCGGCGAGGGACTGCTCAGCGCCGTCGTCAAGCCGATCCAGGACAGCCCGAACGCCTCGCCCAACGGCATCGCCGGGCAAACCGTGGCCCGGCTCTTCGAGCACACGCAGGAGCCTCGGTGGCGCGAGCGGCATAGCGCCCTCGTCACCGCGTTCGGCGCCACCGCGGCACAGCTCGGGCTCTTTGCCTCGGCGCACTTGATCGCGGCCGATTGGCTGGCTCGGCCGGCCACGCACCTCGTCATCACCGGTGCGCCCGATGATCCCCTTGCAGCCGCGCTGCACCGCCATGCGCTGGCGAGCTGGGTCCCGCGCCGGGTGGTCGTTCGGCTCTCCCCTGATACTTCCGCAACCAGTCTGCCAGCAGCGCTCGCAGCTCTCGCGCCGAGTGCCGACCGGGCCCGGGGCTTCCTCTGTGTCGGAACCCGCTGCCTGGCGCCGGTCGACAACCTCGACGCGTGGGACTCCGCCTTGCGCTCGATCCTCCCTAGCTCCCCGGCTGCCTGACCCCTATCTTGGGCGGCTCTGCTACCTACTGAGTGTTCTCGATGAAGACAGCCACGCTCGACACCAGCCGCGGGACCATCGCCGCGGAGCTCTTCGACACCGAAGTCCCGGGTACCGTCGGCAACTTCGAGAAGCTCGCCAACTCGAAGTTCTATGACGGGACCCGCTTTCACCGGGTCATCGCGAACTTCATGATTCAGGGGGGCGATCCGCTGTCCAAGGATCCTGCCAACCCGCGCGTGGGGACCGGCGGACCCGGGTACCACATCAAGTGCGAAACCCATCTCAACACCCACAAGCACCTGGGTGGAACCCTGTCCATGGCGCACGCGGGGAAGGACACCGGGGGCAGCCAGTTCTTCATCTGCCATTCGCCCCAGCCGCATCTCGACAAGAAGCACACGGTCTTCGGACAGGTGACGTCGGGCATGGACGTCGTCAACGCGATCCGCAAGGACGATGTGATCCATTCGATCCGTGTGGGCTGAGTGCAGGTCGATTTCGCGGTCCTCGCCGACTACGCGCTGATCGATCAGCACGGCAAGCTCTCCGTGCTGGGGATCTTTCAGCATGTCTGGGTGGGAAACTTTCCCGCCGTGCATCCCCGCACCCACCTCGTGCTGCGGGTCCGGGGGCGCCGGACCGAGATCGGCCAGCATCCCATCCGGATCCGCTTCGTCGATGACGCGGGGAATGAGCTGATGGGTGGCGAGGGGACGGTGCAGTTCGGCGAGCCACCCGCCGGCGTCACGGAAATCGAAGCCGGTGCGGTCCTGGTGTTCGACGTGCCGCTGCCCAAGGCCGGCAGCTACGCGTTCGAGATCGCGATGGATGCGGGCTCCGCGATCCGCGTTCCGCTCTCTGCATCGCAATTGCCCGCGGAGCAAACCACTCAGCACTGACCGGACCCGCATGCTCACCCGCCCCGAAGCGCTCGCCCTGCTGCACGAGTACACGACCTCCGACGCGCTGCGGAAGCACATGTACGCCGTCGAGCTCGCCATGCGTGCCATGGCCGAGCGTGCCGGGGAAAACCCCGAGGAATGGGGCGTGGTCGGGCTGGTCCACGACTTCGACTACGAGCGATTCCCTAACCCGGAGCGCGCCGCCGATCGCGAACACCCCTCGGAAGGCGTGCGCATCCTTGCCGCGAAGGGACTGTCGGAGCACGGCCAGCAGGCCATCCTGGGGCACGCGGCCTACACCGGCGTCCCCCGCACCACCCCGCTGGCCCGGGCGCTCTTCGCGGTGGACGAGTTGAGCGGGTTTCTCGTCGCCTGTGCGCTGGTGCGCCCCTCGAAGAGCCTCGCCGACCTCGAAGTGGCGAGCGTCAGGAAGAAGCTCAAGGACAAGGCCTTCGCGCGGGGCGTGAGTCGCGCAGACGTCTCCACCGGCGCCGAGGAGCTCGGCATGCCGCTCGACGAGCTGATCGGCTTCCTGCTGGTGGCGCTGCGTCCCCACGAGCGCCTGCTCGGACTCGGAGCGACTTGAGCAATCCGGAGCCCGCCGATCGGCCGCTGCTCCCGGAAGTCGTCGAGCGCGCAATGGATCGGGCGGCGGGCAGCCGGCCCATTCCGGGCAACCAGGTTCGCCTGCTGTTCGATGGTCCCGCGATCTATCCTGCCATGCTGGAGCGGATCGCCGCCGCCAGGCGGTGGATCCATCTCGACAGCTACATCTTCCGCAGCGACGCCACCGGCCGCCGATTCGCCGACGCGCTGATCGAACGCGCCCAGGCCGGCGTGGCGGTGAGAGTCCTCACCGACTGGCTCGGCTCGCTGACGACGCGCCACCGCTTCTGGCGGAAGCTGCGCAACGCAGGAATTCAGATCCGCTGGTTCGGGCCGCCGCGGCTGCTCCAGCTCCGCTACAACCTGATCCGCGACCATCGCAAGCTGCTCGTCGTCGACGGGAGCGCCGCCGTGACCGGCGGCCACTGCATCGGCAACGAATGGGCGGGCGTGCCGGAGAAGCAGCGTCCGCCCTGGCGCGATACGGCGTGCGCGATCGATGGACCCGCGGCGGCCGTGATGGACCGGGCCTTTGCGCACGTCTGGCAGGCGACCGGTGATGCGCTGGGGGAAACGGAGCTCATCGCCGACGCGCCCGAGTGCGGCGGCTCCGCGGTGCGGGTCATCGCGGGAGAACCCGGCGGCATGCGCGCCGCGCGTGCCACCGATCTGCTGCTCGCGGGCGCGGCGGAGAAGGTCTGGATCACCGACGCCTATCTGGTGGCGCCGCGCGCCATCTATCAGGCGCTGATCGACGGCGCGCGCCACGGGCTGGACATGCGGGTGCTGGTGCCGGGGACCAGCGATCTGACCCACCTGCAGAACCTCACCCGGATCGGCTATCGCGATTTGCTCGCGGCCGGGGTACGCATCTTCGAGTGGCGCGGACCCATGCTCCACGCCAAGACCATGGTGGTGGACGGGCGCTGGACCCGCATCGGCTCGAGCAACCTCAACTTCTCGAGCTTGCTGGCCAACTATGAGCTCGATGTCCTCATCGAAGATGCCGGGCTCGGCCAGGCGATGGAGGCGCAATTCCGGCGCGACCTCGAGCGTTGCATCGAGATCGGGCTGGGCAAGCCCAAGGGCCGGCGCAGCCGCCGCAGGCTCGCGGCGGTGGCCCCGCGCACGA
>CAYNNS010000172.1:0-6967 GCA_964398345.1 uncultured Gemmatimonas sp.
GTTTAGTGTCTTGCGCGTCAGCGGCAAGACCGGACTGGCCGCGCTCCGCGAAGGGAGCCGCGCCGGCAGCGGCCGCCGCCAGCGGCTCCGCACCGGTCTGGTAACGGGGGAAGTCGCGATTTCGGTGGCGCTGCTGATCTCCTCCGGCTTCCTGATCCGTGCCATCGTCAAGGTCCAGGCGGTCGACCCCGGCTTCGTGGCGGAGGACGTGCTCACGCTGCGCACCCAACTCCCGAGCCCGCGCTACGACGATTCGGTGCGGCGGGCGCAGTTCTACCACAGCGTGTTAGCCGACATCCGGGCGCTCCCCGGCGTGACGGCGGCGGCCTATACCAGCGGCCTGCCGATGATCCTGACCGGCGGAATTACCGGCGTCGCGGTGCCCGGCACCGAGGCGCGCTCGCGCCGGCGCGACGCGGTGAGCTGGCGGCTCGTCACCCCGCAGTTCTTCCAGGTTCTCGGCGTGCCGGTCAAGCAGGGGCGAGCCCTCGAAGACGCCGACGGCCCGAACCGTCCGCGGGTCGTGGTGGTGAGCGAGTCGTTCGTGCAGCACTACTGGCCGGGCCGTAACCCGCTGGGCTTGAGCTTCACGATGCGGGACTCGACTCTCACCGTGGTCGGCGTGGTCCGGGACATCAAGGTGCGGGGCCTCGAGCGCAGCAACGAGCCCCAGATCTACCTGTCGGCCTACCAGGTGCCCGACGGCACCGGAGGGCTCTACATCCCGAAGGACCTGGTGCTCAAGGCCCCGGGCCACGGCGTCGACCTGTTGCCGCAGATCCGGGAGATCGTGCACCGGGCCGACGCCGAGCAGCCGATCTCCGACGTGCGGATGCTGAGCGAGGTCGTGGCGCGGGAGACCCAGGACCGCCGAGCCCAGATCCAGATCCTCGGCGCGCTCGCGCTCATCGCCCTGGTGCTGACCGCGGTCGGGATTCAGGGGCTGCTCGCCTTTCTGGTGGCGCAGCGCGCCCAGGAGATCGGCGTGCGCCTCGCGCTCGGCGCGGAGCCGAGGCGGGTGGCGGGGATGATCGTCCGCGAAGCGGGACGCTGGACCGCGATCGGCGGCGTGGTGGGCGTCGCGCTCGCCTATTTCGCCGCCCGCGCGATGCGGGCGCTGCTGTTCGGGCTCGACCCCGGCGATCCGGTCACCTTCCTCGCCGGGTTAGGCGTGGTGGTGCTGGTGACGCTGGCGGGCGCGCTGGCACCCGCGTATCGCGCGGTACGGATCAGTCCGCTGGTGGCCATGCGCGCGGAATGACGGCAATGGCCTGCCAACTCTTTCCTTTCCGGCTATCATCTAAGGAGCATAGCTTATAGCCCATAGCTCCTAGCCCATTACCCATGGCCGACGACAGCCTCGAGCAACGCCTGGTCAACCTGTTCGCCGGGCGCTTCGACATCCTGCGCGAGCTGGCGGGCGGCGGCATGAGCCGGGTGTTCCTGGCCCGGGACCTGTCGCTCGACCGCGAAGTCGTCATCAAGATCCTCCCGCCCGAGCTCGCCGCCGAGGTGAACCGCGACCGCTTCCGGCGCGAGGTCCAGCTCGCCGCCCGGCTGCACCATCCGCACATCGTGCCGCTCTTTTCCGCGGCCGAAGAAGGCGGGCTGCTCTACTACACCATGCCCTATATCCGGGGCGAATCGCTCAAGGGCCAACTCGGTGCGGGGCGCAGCTTCGGCATCCGGGAGACGGTGGAGATCCTGCTCGACGTTACCGATGCGCTCGCCTACGCGCACCGGGCCGGCCTCGTTCACCGCGACATCAAGCCCGCGAACGTGCTGCGCGAAGGCGGCCATGCCGTGGTCACCGACTTCGGCGTCGCCAAGGCGCTGAGCTCCGCGCTTGGCAAGACCTACGCGGCCGACATGACGACCTCGGGGGTCGCGATCGGCACCCCTGCCTACATGGCGCCGGAGCAGCTCGCCGGCGAGGCCTCGGCCGACCATCGCGTCGATATTTACGCGCTGGGCCTGCTGGGGTACGAGCTGCTCACCGGCCAGGCGCCCTTCCGGGCCGCATCGCCGCAGGCCATGATGGCGGCGCAGCTAACCCGCGATCCCGAGCCGATCCGTAACCTGCGCGTCGAGACGCCTCCCACCCTCGCCGCGCTGCTGCAGCGCTGCCTCGAGAAGGATGCCGCGCGCCGCCCGCCCAGCGCCGAGGCGGTGCTCGAGGTACTGCGGACCATCGACCTGGTCTCGGGGTCCGGGCCCGTCGCGCGGGTGCGGCCGGCACGACGGGTGTTCTGGCCCGTGCTGTTGACCGCGGCGGCGGCTGCGGCAGCCGCGACGTTCGTGATCGTGAATCGCCGGGACGGGTCGAAAGCGTCGCCCGCGCGCGATTCGAGCAAGGCGCTGGCCGTAGCGCCGGCGCCCCCGCCTCCTCCTCCCCCGCCTGCCGCTCCCAGGATCGACAGTACCCGGCTCCTCGCCGACGCCATGCGCCGGAAGGACGAGCGCCTGCTGCGGCTGCTGCGCGACTCGATCGCCAACGCCATCCGGCAGCAGACCGCCGATTCGATCGCCAAGGCGCGCGAGGCCGAGCTGGCCGCGGCGCGGAACCGCACCTCGATCCTCCCGTTCGTCCCAGGTGTGGGGCCCGGGACGAACGGCGGGCGCACCAAGATCCTCACGCCGGAAGCGTTTCAGACGCGCGCGGCCAACATGGGACCGCCGCGGCGCGTCGGCGTCTCGATTCACAGCAGCCTCACCAATCCGGGCCTGGTGATTGCCGCGGGCGCCGTGCGCGACAGCATCGTGCAACGGCTCGCCGCGAACGGCCGCTTCGTCTTGATCCCGAAAGGCGATGTGGTTGCTGGGCTGGAGCGGACCCGCAACACTGATTCGCTGAGGACCTGGCTCAAGGCCGAGCTGTTGCTGACGATCAATGTCGCGGGGACGGTGGGAAGCGACAGCCTCCGCTGGATCGTGGTGTTGCGGGACTTTTCCGCGATCGCCTCCTACACCAACCGCAGCGCCAGCACCCCGACCGTAGCCGCGGCCGGCGCCGGCGATCCGCAGGTGATCTCCGCGCTGGCCGGCCAGGTCATGCGCTGGCTCGACGAAATGGACCGAGCGCCGCGCCGCGAGCTGCCCTGAGCGCCCAGCAGGAAGTGTTCGAACTCGTTCGATCAGTGGGAACGGGAGCGCTGGTAGGTCCCCATCAGCTCAGTCTGCTCCAGAACATGGCCTTCGAGTCGGGCCAGCACTTCCTTCTTGCTCGGGGCCTTGAGGTCTCCCAAAAGGGTGTCGAGCGCGTACAGCTTGAAGAAGTAGCGATGCCTGCCGATCGGAGGACGGGGCCCGCCGTAGCCGGTCCGCTTCCAGTCGTTCGTTCCCGCGCGCGCGCCGGTGGGGGTCGGCCCGCCTTCCGGCATCTGGGTCACGTTTGCCGGAATGTCGTAGACGACCCAGTGTACGTAGGTCATCCTCGGCGCCTTGGGATCGGGCGCGTCGGGATCGTCGACGATCAACACGAAACTCCGCGTCCCGGCCGGCGCACCGCTCCACTCGAGCGCCGGAGTCATGTCCTCCGCATCGCAGGTGTACGCGGCGGGGATCGGGCGGCCGTGGGCGAATGCCGGCGAGGTCAGGATCAGCGTCATCGTCAGAGATTGAACAGCGCGAGCGTTTCGAGGACCCAATCGATTTTGGTGGAAAGGGTTGGATGGGTCGCTTCGAGCATGCGCACCCAGTCGGCCAGTCGGCTGCGCATGGAGTCGTCCACAACCGGCCCGCCCCGCTGACCCAGACGTTGCTCCAGTTCCTCCGCCAGCTTGAGCAGCGAGGACTTTTCCAGCTCGGACAGGCCCGCAGCCTGGTCCAGCTCGGCTCGGATCGATGCGATGGCTGCGCGAAGCTGCTCCTCGGTCATGACGGATGATACCGCGGCCGGCTTGGGACCGGCAATGCCATTCACTCCCTTTCCCGAAACCCGGAACCGCCGCCTCTCGTATGGGAAACCCATATGACCACCAATCCTGCTACGCTGCAGCGTTACGGCCGGGCCGCCGGTGTCGCGCTGCTCCTCAGCGTCCTGTTCGGAATGCTGGGCGAAATGATCCTCCCGGGCCGCATCGTCGTCTCCGGCAACGCCGCCGCGACGGCCGCGAACCTGGCGCAGCCCATGCTCCTCCGGGCGAGCTTCGCGAGTTATCTCGTAGAAGGGATCTGTGACGTTGCGCTGGCGGTCTTCTTCTACATCCTGCTCCGCGACGTGGACCGCAACCTCGCGCTGCTCAGCGCCTTCTTCGGCCTGGCATCGATGCTTACCTATGCCACCGCCCAATCCAGCTTCTTCACCGCCGCGCTCGCGGTGGGGGACTCGGCGGGCATGGGGGCATTCTCGCCGGAGCAGCGCGCCGCACTCGCGATGCTGGCGGTGCGGCGCTCCGAAACCATCGCGACGCTGTTCCTGGCGCTCTATGGCATCGCGACCATGTTGCGCGGCTACCTGTTCCTGCGCTCCGGTTACCTGCCCAAAGCCATCGGGGCGCTACTCATCGTCGGCGGAGCGGGCTTCTTCCTGCGCACCGCGACGTTTCTGCTCGCGCCGGCGTACAGCACTCCGTTGCTGCTGCTGCCGATGGCGCTGGCCGGGATCCCGCTGCTGCTCTGGCTGCTGCTGCGGGGCGTCAGCCCGCGAGCAGTCGCTTGAGCAGCTGGATCTGGCCGGCGTGGTAGACGGCGTGACAGGTCACACCCAGGACCACCTCGAACCGCTCGGACTCGGGGATAGCTGAGGCACTACGGCCGGCGGCGATGTTGGCCAATGCCTCCGCCAACGCGCGCTGGTTCACCGCGAGCGTCTCGACCACCTGAGCCCAGCTGGGACCCTGCTTCCCATCCAGCGTGAACCAGTCTTCGCCCTGCATCAGGAACTCCCCGAGCTCGCGGCCGGTGAGCCGGCCGATGACCGACCGCAGCACCCAGGCGTGGTGCAACGCGATCTCCGCGATGTTGTGCCGGCCCGCGGCGGGGCGCTTGAAGGCGAGCGCGGGCGTGACTTCGGCGACTGCGGTTTCGAGATCGGGGCCGTGCCAGGCCCCGGCGCCGTAGCCTTCCTCGAGAATCCGCGCCAGCACACTGGGCGGGAGTCCGGCGGGTAACGTGGTTTTGGCGATCGTTGGGGCAGTCATTGCACTCTCCCGGCGTTGAGTTGAAGTCGGCTGACGTGGCAGCATGCTAGCCGGCGGAGCGCTGGAAGACTTGGGGAGAATTGCGGCGCCCCCTCCGCTCCGGCGATTATTCGGCATGCGAAGTACCGAGCTGTCCCGTGACCTGGAATTGCGCCTCCGGCGCCGGCGGCACCTGGGAGAGCCGGGACAGACCAGCGCGACGCTGCTCGCAGCCGGAGAGGGGTGGCGGGTGGACGACATGGTGTGTACGCGCGGGCCCCAGGACCGGCCTTTTGAGGAGCGCCACTCCGGCGTCTCCATCGCGGTGGTGGTAGCGGGGACCTTTCAGTATCGGTCGGGGCTCGGCCGCGAGCTGCTGGTTCCGGGTGCCCTGATGCTGGGAAACGACGCGCAGTGCTTCGAGTGCGGACACGAGCACGGCCAGGGCGACCGCTGTGTGGCCTTCCGTTTCAGCAATGCCTACTTCGAGCGCATCGCGGCGGATGTCGGCGGCAAGGCGCCCGACCGCGCCTTCGCCACGGGCCGGCTTCCTCCGACGCCGCGCCTCTCGGCGCTGACCGCGAGAACCGCGGCGGGACTGCTGGGTGCCGCGCCGGCGTGGGACGAGCTGGGCGTCGAGGTCGCGGTGCAGGCGGTCGCGCTGGGGAACCGGCGCGGCACCACTAACCCGCAGGCACCTGCGCACGCCCTGCCCCGCGTGACCGAAAGCATCCGCCGTATCGAGCGCGACCCGGCCGCCCGGCTAGCGCTGCAGGAGCTGGCGCGCGAGGCGAATCTGAGCCCGTTCCACTACCTCCGCAGCTTCGAGCGGATCACCGGCGTCACGCCGCATCAGTACATCCTGCGGGTCCGGCTGCGCGAGGCGGCGGTGCGCCTGACGACGGAACGCACCAAGGTCGCCGAGATCGGCTTCAGCGCCGGCTTCTCGGATCTCTCGAACTTCAATCACGCCTTCCGCGCGGAATTCGGGATGAGCCCGCGGCGTTACCGGACCGCGGGCCTCACTCGACGAAGCTGAGCCTTACGGCCGCCTGGGCAGCGCCGAAGGCGGAAGCATTCCGTTGAGCCGCATGTAATTCGCCAACTGGCTGTAGTGGTCGGCCAGATCGAGCGCGTGGCCCAGCACCATGGTGATCCGCCCGACGTTGCGCGACTGACCCCGGAACGTCAGGGTGACCTGGTCGGCGAGCTTCGCATCCTCGAGCTGGCCGAGGGCGTCCTGACAGAACGCGAACGACGCCTTGAGCTTGGCCACCAGGGTGTCCTTGGGCCAGCTGGCCTTGACCGAATCGGGCGTGGCGGTGTCCTTCTCCGGGAGACTCGACTTCTTGTCCCCGAACTGGTCGCAGAAGAGATAGTTGTCGGACGCCACGTGCTGGGCGATGAAGCCGATGCTGAGCTGCGCCGGGGTCGGCTTGTAGCTGAACTTCGCCTCCGGGATGGAATCGAACGCCTGCGCGATATTCCGGGACAGCCCACCGATCCGGCCCTTGAACGCCGCGGTGAGCGGATTGGCGGGCGGTGCCGCCGCGGGCTGCTGCGCCGCGAGCAGCGCGGGAAGCGTCAGGGCGATCACGGACTGGACGAAGCTCTTCATGGTGAAACCCTCAGTGGTTGCCTGGAGTGATCGGGGACGAGGCTAAGTATAGCGCCGCGGCCAGCCGCTGGCCCAGCACCGGCGCCAGCGACTGCGAGAAGGCTCGCGTGAGGTGGTTGTCGTCGCTGAAGAGCACCATGCCGTCACGCTCGGTCTCGCAACGCCCCACCCCACAGACCTGGTCGCCCAGGTCGACGAAGCGTACGGCTAGACCCTGGGCGGCCCGATC
>CAYNNS010000173.1:0-6916 GCA_964398345.1 uncultured Gemmatimonas sp.
CGGCGGGCGTGGTGTAGATCCACATCGCGAAGAGCGCGAACCAGGAGAAGAACTGGGCCCAGGCGAGCTGCCGCATGGTGCGCGGCATGTCGAGGAAGTCGTTGAGAATGGTGACGAAGCCGTTGTCGTAACGGCCGCCCTTCTGCATCAGGCCGCCGGCAATCAGGAGCAGGCCCACCGCCCCGATCAGCCCCGACAGAATCATCACCTGATAGAGCTGCTGCCCGGCGAGCCAGAAACTGAGCAGCGCACCGATAACGAGCAGGATCCCGCCGAGCCGGATCTGCCGGGTTCCGTTCTCTGCAAATTCTTCCGGGCTCCGCCGCTCCCGCACCAGGCCTTCGCGTGCCCGATTCTCAGCGAACGAAGCCATCTCGTGGGGGGAGTACTCCTCCGACCGGAGCACCGTCCATAACACGGCAAGGAAGAACACCGCGGCGCCGAGATAGAACGAGAGCCGGACCGAGGCGGGGATCTGGCCCGCGGCGGCGGCATTCGAGACGCCGAATTGTTTGGTGAGGAGCCAGGGCAGCATCGAGGCCACGACGGCGCCGGTCCCGATGAAGAAGCTCTGCAGCGCGAAGCCGGTGGTGCGCTGGCTGGCGGCGAGGTTGTCGCCCACGAAGGCCCGGAACGGCTCCATGGAGATGTTGATCGACGCGTCCATGATCCAGAGCATGCCCGCCGCGACCCAGAGGGCGGGGGAGTTGGGCATCACGATCAGGGCGAGGGACGCGAGGATGGCGCCGCCAAGGAAGTAGGGGCGCCGCCGGCCCAGCCGGTTCCAGGTGCGGTCACTGAGGTAACCGACGATCGGCTGGACCAGGAGACCGGTCACCGGGGCGGCGATCCAGAGGATGGGGATGTCGTCCACCTTGGCGCCCAGGGTCTCGAAGATCCGGCTCACATTGGCGTTCTGGAGCGCAAAGCCGAACTGAATCCCCAGGAAGCCGAAGCTCATGTTCCAGATTTCCCAGAAGGTGAGCCGGGGTTTGGGGCGAAGCGTGGCCGTGGGGGCTGCCATGCGGACGTCGTCCTCAGTTCGAGTACTTGAGATTTACGGGCTGGGCGACGCCAGAGCAAACACGAAGACCGTTAACAGCAGCCTCGGAGTTGGTGGAGAGTACGGAGTTTCACGGAGGACTCCAGGCCGGAGACCTTCTTGGTTTTGTTGTTGGTTGTTCTTTCCGTGTAACTCCGTTCTCTCCGCGCCTCCGAGGCTGCTGTTGCTCCGAGGCCGCTGTTCAACGAGTCCAGATCACTCGCTTGAATTCGCCCTGCGCACCAAAATTGAGGA
Organism: uncultured Gemmatimonas sp.; assembly: GCA_964398345.1. Classification (GTDB taxonomy): domain Bacteria; phylum Gemmatimonadota; class Gemmatimonadetes; order Gemmatimonadales; family GWC2-71-9; genus JABFSM01. The sequence continues at coordinate 1,298 of CAYNNS010000173.1, forward strand.
GCAAGCCCACGGTGAGCCGCGACGCCCTCAGGTAATTCAGCAACTGGGCAACGTGGGGTTGAGCAATCGCGTTGGAAGATTTGACCTCGACGACAATGCGGGATTGGACCACGAGATCCGCCCGATACGTTCCCACATGCTGTCCATGAAACCTGATCTCGTACGGTACCTCACGCTCAACCCGCAGCCCTGCACCGTTCAGCAGAACGGCAATCGCATTGGAGTAGACCGACTCGAGGAAACCATAACCCAGCTCGGAGTGAACCGCGTTAAAGGCGCCGAGAATGATTCTGGTACTCTCCTGATAGAGCAGTTTACCCTTTGCTTTTTCTCCGTGTAACTCCGCCTTCTCCGCCAACTCCGAGGCTGCAGTTAAAGGCTCCGATGGGTCTCGAATGTCGCTCTGCACACCACAACCTCGGACGTCAGCTCGCGATGCCGTGACCGATTTGTCGCTCGTGGAATCGAATAACTGCGCAACCTACGGGATTCGCTTGATCCGAATCGCCTGGCCACCGCCGGGGGCCAACGCCAGGTGCAGTGTCGTCGCGGAGCTCACCGGGCGCTTGCTGATCGCGACGGGCAGCGGGTTATCCAGCCAGTTCGCCTTCGGGCCATCGGCATAGATCTCGGCGACGTAGCGCTTGCCGGGAGTGAGAAACGTGAGTGGCACATCGAAGCTGCGGGCCTCCTCGTCGCTGATGGCGCCCAGGAACCAGGTCTGACTATTGCGCTGACGGCGCGCGACCACCACATAGTCCCCGATCTTTCCCGCGATCACCCGGGTGGTGTCCCAATCCACCGCCACATCCTTGATGAACTGGAACGCCGGCTGGCCGGCATAGTTCTCGGGCAGGTCCGCCGCCATCTGGAGCGGCGAATACAGCACCACGTAGAGGGCCAGCTGCTTGGCGAGCGTGGTGCGCACCCGCGGCTGGTCGTTGCGCTGGCCGGGCCCGGTGTGGGTCCGAAGGATGTCGAAGATTCCCGGAGTAAAATCCATCGGGCCCGCGAGCAGCCGCGTAAAGAACAGAATGGTCTCGTGCTCGGGCGGGTTCCCGCCGTCGCCACTCCAGGCGTTGTACTCCTGACCACGCGACCCTTCTCGGCTCATCATGTTCGGGAAGGTGCGCCGCTCGCCGGTATCGTGCATCGGCTCGTGCACGTCGAGCATGATCCCGGCCTGCGCTGCTTTCTCGATTACCCGGCGGTAGTGCTGCACCATGAACTGCGAGTAGTGTGAGTGGCCCTCGCTGGTGAGATCGGTGACGTACCCGGTCTTGATCGCGTCGAGACCGAGCCGGCGGTAGAGCGCAAAGGCGGAGTCGATCTGGCGCTCGTAGTTCTGGATGCCACCCGAGGTCTCGTTGTGCACGATCAGCTTGACGCCCCGCTGCTTCGCGTAGGCCGCGACCGCGGGGAGATCGTAGTCCGGATAGGCTTGCGTGAACGAGAAGGCGTCGCGATTCGCGATCCAGTCGCCGTCCCAGCCGGTATTCCAGCCCTCCACTAACACGCCTCCGAAGCCGTTGGCCGCGGCGAAGTCGATATAGCGCCGGGCATTCTCCGCGGTGGCCCCGTGCTTGGGACCCGAGCTCCAGGTCATCGTGCCGATATGCATGCCCCACCAGATCCCCACGTACTTCATCGGCTTGATCCAGTCGGTCTGCGCGATCACGCTGGGCGGGTTGAGCTTGAGGCCGAGCAGCGAAGGAGAAAGGTCGGTGACGCGGTCGGCGAGCTGGATGGTGCGCCACGGAGTGACAAACGGGGTCTTGCCCCGGACCTTGATGCCGTCGGCCATGGGCTGGAGCGCGGCGCGGAGCGTGCGGCCTTCCATGCGCGGCCCGGCGAGAAACATGCGCGCGTAGTCCACCAGGTTGGCCTCGTGGATCACCATGAAGCTGCCGTCGCGGAGCTCCAGGGTAAGCGGCGTCTGCACGCTGTCGAGCGTGCTCACCGGCCCCGAGGAATACAGCTCCTCCGAGCGGTCCTTGCGCGGCCAGTTGGAGGCGATCCACCAGGCGCGCGCATTGTCGGCCAGGGAGAATTCGGTCAGCTCGTCGCTGATTTCGAAGCTCGAGAGCCCGGGCTGTTCGGGGAATTCGTAGCGGAACCCGATGCCGTCGTCGAAGGCGCGAACTCTCAGGATGAACCGCCGGTTAGCTCCCGCGGTCTCCTGCGCCGTGAGGGCCAGCTCGTTGTACTGCTCGCGCACCCGCCGCACCTCGCCCCAAGGCTGGGTCCACCACTCGTCGTGTGAAGTTCTGCTGGTGTCGCTGATCCTGAGCCCGTCGCGAAGCGCCGGCGCCCCGCGGAACTCGACGCCGAGCAGGGAAGGGAGGATCAGCACTCGGCCGTTCCGGGCCAGACTGTAGTAGAGCTTGCCGCCGGTGATCTCCACCATAATTGTGCTGCGCCCGTCGGGAGAGCTGACGCGAACCTGGGCCTGGAGGCTTCCTGGACGCAGGACCGCGGTGGCAAGCAGCAGGAGATCGACGCGCCGAAGCATGGAGCCAATGTCGCTAGCGGCGCGCCGATCCGCCATACACCGATCAGAAGTTGATCCGTGACACCAGTGAAAGGTTCCTCCCCGGATTGAAGGCGAAGCTCTTCAACCGGCTCGTGGCGTCCACATACTTCTCGTCCAGCAGGTTGTCCGCCCGCAGCGTCAGGGAATACAAGACACTCCCAGCGTGGAAAACGAAACCCGCGCTCAAGTTCACCAGATCACTGGCCGGAGCCACCACCCCGGAAGGGTCTTCCGGCGTTACAGCCACCGGAACCCGATCCTGTCTGAAGGCGTGTCGGAACTCGACCCCGAAATTGAGCTTGCCGTTGTCATACCGGCCGCTGGTGCCGAGCCGGGCAGCGGGCAAGAAAGGCAGCGGCGCCTTGGTCTGCCGGAGATTGCCCCGGACCACGTCGCCGAGGCCACCCAGAACCACGTGTGACGCGACCTCGAGCTCGATCTGGCCTTCCAGCCCCCGCAGCGTTGCGTCGGCCTGGGAGATCCGGTTGAGCGGCACCGCGGTCGGAGCTCCGTCGACGTCGATGGTGGTATCTCCGACGATGTTCGGACTGATGAAGTTCTTGATCCGGTTGTAATAGCCAGCGAATTGCGCGCCGATGCGATGCCCCTCTACCCGGAAGACCGCTTCGACGCCCCGATTGATCTCGGACTTCAAGTCCGGGTTCCCGACGTCGTAGGTGCCCAGGGCCCCATGGAACGCGTTGGAAAAGAGCTCTTCCACCGACGGCGCCCGGAAGGCCTGCGCCACGCTGACTCCCAGATTCAGCGCGTGGGTGAAGGGAACCGTGATGCCCAACGAGCCCGACGCATTGTTGAACCGGAGCGAGCGAGGCGCACCGAATTTCGCAGCACCCGCTTTGGAGTCGATCTGGTAGCGGTCGAACCGCCCACCGAGCTGAAGCTTGGGGACCAGTGCGTCCGGATCCTGGTGCAGGTTGGCCAGCGGGATCTCCTGATACAGCAGGACACCGATTCCTGTGCTGTTCGCGGCGGGCGTGAGCGCCTCCTCTCCAGTAGCGGCGTATTGCTTGAAGAGGCCGGAGACACCCACCGCTCCGGTGAGCTCCCCCACCTTGGTATGGCCGAGCAGATCCAGCGTCTGGGTGCGGAGCTTGAACGCCGTGTTGACGTTGCCGTTCTCCTCGTTGATCTCGCTGTGATTGTACCACTGGGCCGTTCCGCTGACCCGGAGCGTGTGCATGAAGGAAACGGGAAGCGTGAAATCGCTGCGTCCCGCGATTTCGTTGCGCTGACCCGCGATTCGGGAGCGCTCTCCTGTGCTCGAGGGCAGCCCGTAGTTCTGATGGTACCCCCGGTACACCAAGCCTCCAGTGGCTGCTTTGGTCGCAAAGCCAAACCCGCCAACGGCGTTGTAGCTGTGGAAGAACGTGTTCTCCAGTTTGTCGCCGCCCCCCTCGCGATAGTCCCCCGAGGTCCGGCCTCCACCCCGCGCCACGAGGGCAAAGGAGCGGCTCAGCGGCACAGTCACGGATCCCGCGAGGGCACCGCCCGGGACGGCCGACTCGGCCTGGCCGGCAACTTCCCCTTGCAAATGCGCGGGAATCGAAGAGAGCAAGTCGTTGGAGATCACGTTGACGACTCCGCCCAGCGCCTGATTGCCGTAGAGCAGTGACGCGGGTCCCCGAACCACTTCGATCCTCTGGGCGATGAGCGGGTCGATGGAGACGCTGTGATCCGGCGCGCTCGACGAGAGGTCACCAGCCCGGTCGCCGTCCTGCAGCACCAGGATGCGCTCACCCTGGAGCCCGCGGATGACCGGTGCGCTCGCCGCGGGACCGTTGAAGCGGGTCGCGACACCCGGCTGGTTTTGCAGCGTCAGCGCGACGGTAGGGCGGATCTCCCGGGCCAGCACCTGGGCCGAGACGTCCACAGTGGCCTGGGTGACAGATCGTGGATCTGCATTCAACGGCGTCGCCGTAACCTCGATGGTGTTCAGCTGCAGCACGGAAGCGCGCAGCCTGATCGTCACCTTGATCGGGTCGGTTCCCTGCGCCGGCAAGTCGACATCGACGTGTCCCGGTGCGTAGCCCACCAGGGCCACTGACACGTGGTAATGGCCAGCCGGGAGCCCGCTGAACGCGAAGGTTCCCGCGGCGCCGGTCAGCGCAATCCGGTTGAGCCCCACCAGGAATACCCGGGCGTTTGCCAAGGGAGTCCCGGCGGAATCCTGAACGACTCCGGTCAGCGGAGGCGTGAGCAGTCGTGAGGAGGTGCGAGCATGTGCCAAGCCGGGAGCGATCGCGAGGAGCGCTCCCCAAAGAACGGGTCGCATGGGTCGAATTCCCCTGGAAAGGGCGCTTCCCGCGAGCTGAGGGTGTCAGCGCGGGAGGCACCTGTTTCTCAAATGGTTGCTATGGAAACGCTGTCAGAGGGACGACCTGCGGAGGAGCTCGCGACTCAGGGAGGTACTCTACACGGGAGTGGAGGCTTGGAACGTCGAAGTGCGCCGGCGTTGAGTTGTACTCGGCCCAACATCGCGGGGCGCGCTGACTCGGACCGACCAGAAGCTGACCGACGGTCCGTCCGGCGATACAGTGGTCCGCGTGGTGCCAGGAGCGGGCTTCGAAGTGGGCGCCGCGGGGGTGACCCTGATCCTGCTTCGCATGTGCGACAGCCTCCTCGACAACCGCCCCCGGGCCCTGGAGAACCAAGGCTGCCAGCAGGGCGAAGCCGATCGCTCGGCGCAGGCGGGTTTGCCGCATGGAAGCCACGATAGCTTAGGGCGTTCTCACCCGCAACTGCAGCCGCTCCATGATGGGTCGCGACTGCTCTTGCGTCCTCGTCGGAAATGCCAGACTCTTGGGCGTGCCCCACATCAGCCTCGGCCCCGTCGACTACGCCTTGCTGGCGGTGTACTTCGTGTTCGTCCTGGGGATCGGCTGGGTGGTCCGGCGCAACGTCAAGAAGAGCGAAGACTTCTTCCTCGCCGGCCGCTCCATCCCGGCCTGGATTGCCGGACTCGCCTTCATCTCCGCCAACCTCGGCGCCCAGGAAGTGATCGGGATGGGGGCCTCGGGGGCCAAGTTCGGCCATATGACCAACCCCTTACACCGGCCCGGCCCCAC
>CAYNNS010000174.1:0-5709 GCA_964398345.1 uncultured Gemmatimonas sp.
GATAACCCGCGCCCAGGTCGGTGTGGTGTTCGAGGACCTTGAGCCGCTCTTCGGCGACGGGGTCCATGAGCTCGGGGGTGATGAGATAGCAGTAGGCCCGGCGGTGGCTGCGACCCACGCGGCCGCGCAGCTGGTAGAGCTGGGCGAGGCCGAGCCGGTGGGCGTCGTGGACGATCATGGTGTTGGCGTTGGGAACGTCGAGGCCCGATTCGACGATCAGGGTCGAGACCAGGACGTCGACCTGGCCGTGCACGAAATCGAGCATAACCCGCTCCAGCGGCTCGGCGGCCATCTGCCCGTGCGCTACGCCGATCCGGGCCCGCGGCGCGAGATGGCGGGCCCGGGCCGCGATGGTCGCGATGGTCTCGATCCGGTTGTGCACGAAGAACACCTGGCCGCCGCGATCCAGCTCCCGCGCGATCGCCTCTTCGAGCAAGGCGTCGTCCCACGGCTCGACGAAGGTGAGAATGGGCGAGCGGTCGCGCGGCGGGGTCTCGATGAGGGTGAGATCGCGCAGTCCGGCCAGGGACATGTGCAGCGTGCGGGGAATCGGGGTCGCGGTCAGCGTGAGCACGTCGATCAGCAGCCGCAGCTCCTTGAGCCGCTCCTTGTGCCGCACGCCGAAACGGTGCTCCTCATCCACCACCAGCAGTCCCAGATCCCGGAACCCGACGTCCCGGGACAGCAGCCGGTGGGTTCCGATCACGACATCAATGCGGCCCTCGACCAGATCGACGAGGGCGCTCTTCTGCTCCTTCGCGGTGCGAAAGCGGGAGAGCACTTCGATCCGAACCGGATAATCCGCGAGCCGTTCGCTGAAGGTCCGCCCGTGCTGATCGGCGAGGATGGTGGTCGGCACCAGCACCGCCACCTGCTTGCCGCCCTGGATCGCCTTGAACGCGGCGCGCACGGCGACTTCGGTCTTGCCGTAGCCGACGTCGCCGACCAGCAGGCGATCCATCGGAACCGGGCGCTCCATGTCGCGCTTGACGTCTTCGGTCGCCTTGCGCTGGTCGACGGTGTCCTCGTAGAGGAAGGCCGATTCCAGCTCCCGTTGCCAGCGGGTATCGGGCGGAAAGGCGAAGCCCGAGCTCACCCGGCGGCGGGCGTACAGGTCGAGCAGTTCCGCCGCCATCTGCTGGATGGCGAGGCGCGTCTTCTCGCGCTGTTTCTTCCAGGCGGTTCCTCCGAGGCGGTGCAGGCGCGGCGGGGCGGCGTCCGCGTCCTCCCCGGCGGCCCGGTAGCGTTCCAGCTGATCGAGCCGGTAGAGCGGCACGTTGAGCCGGTCGCCACCCTCGTACTCGACCACCGCCACTTCGAGGACCGACTCCCCCACCATGATCGTCTGAATGCCGCGATAAATCCCGATGCCATGATCGAGGTGGACGACGTAATCGCCGGCGGTCAGAGTCCCGGTGGCGAGCGACGGTGCCGCCTGGCGATAGCGGCGCTCCCGGCGCAGGCGTCGCGCGCGGCGGAAGATTTCGTGGTCGGTGAGCACCCGAAGCGTCGGCATGACGAAGCCGCCATCGAGGGCGCCGACCACGAGCATCGCCTGGAGTCCCTGCGGCTCGCCCTCGTGCAACAGCTCATCGAGCCGCTCGAGCTGCCCGGCGTTATCGCAGAGGATCAGCGTCGCGACGCCGCCGGAGGCCACCGCGCGCAGGCGACCGAGGTTCCGGTCGACCGACTCCGGAGGAAGGAATCCGGCCTGCAAATCCGGCTTTTCCTCTTTGAGCAGGAGGCGCGGGAAGCGCGCCAGCCGCTCGGCCCAGAACGCGGGTTCCGCGAAGAGATCCCCGCGGGCGGGCGGCAGCTCTCCGAGGCGCCGGGCGATTTCGAGGTGGTGCTCGGCCTCGCGCCAGGCACGCGCGACTTCCTCGGCGTTGGGGTGACTCGTCTCCTCGATCAGCAGCGTTTCGGTGGGGAGCAGGTCGAGCAGTGTGCGGGGGTCGCGCGCCTCGGGCCCTCCGCCCCTCAGCCCCTCATCCCCTCCGCCGATCGGTAGTACGGTCACCGTGCGCAGCTCCTCGCCGCTCCGCTGCGTGGTGAGGTCGAAGCCACGGATCGAGCTGATCTCATCCCCCCACCACTCGAGCCGGCCGGGGGCAGCCATGCCGAACCCATACAGATCGATGATGCCCCCACGTACGCTGAACTCGGCGACCTCGGTCACCACCGGCACGCGCAGGTACCCCATGCCACCCAGCGACGCAACCAGCTCGCCGAGTGGCAGCGACTGTCCGACGCTCAGCTCGAGACGCAGCCGGTCCAGTGCTTCGGGAACCCGGGTTTTCTCGGCGGTAGCCCGGGCAGTCGTGACGAGGATCCGGAGCCGGCCCCGCAGGAGCGCCTCGAGGGTTTCGGCGCGCTCACCGGCGATCTCGTAGTGCGGCTCTTCCTCACCGAGGGCCTCACGCTGCGGGTAGAGCGAAGCGGGCAGCTCGCTCAGGGTGTTGAGGTCCGCGAGCCAGCGCTCGGCATCGGCGGGGGTCGCCGCGACGATGGTGAAGAGGCGCTGGGGAAAGCGCTGGGCCAGCCAAGCCACCATGACCGCGCCGCTGGAGCCGGCGAGGCCGGCGAGCCGCAGGGCCCTTCCCGGGGCCGGCAGGCGCTCGGCGAGGTCGATGGCAAATGGAGTCCGCGCAAAGGCGGGGAGAATCGGCTCGATCATGCGCCGCGCCGGGCGGTGCGTCGCGCCCCAATCCCGGCGAGAATCGCATCCGACAGCCCCAGCAGCGCCGCCAGCACCAGGAAGGGACCCCGCAGATCGGCCCGGCCCCCAGCCGCCAGCGCGGCGCCGGCGGCCGCATCGGGAGCGACGACTCGCGCACCGGGCCACAGGCGCCGGATCTCCGCATCGCCCGCCCGGTCGAGCAGCGACTCTCGGGGATCCGGATTGACCGCGATCACGCCGATCGTATCGCGCCGGGAGAGAATGAAGTAGAGACCGCTGTTGCGGGTCCGGAACGCGCTGCCGCCCTCGACGTCATGCACCTCGCCCTCATGGGCCACGGCGGTGGCCGCGTCGGGCAGCAGGGCCGGATCACCGGGCGCGACGTCGAGGAGCGCGATCTCGCCGCGCACCGCGCGATTCGCGAGGTAATCCACGAAGGGGACGAATTCGGCGGACACCGGCAGATCGGTCCAGGCGGGCTCCAGTCTGCTGCCCAGGAGGATGACGTTGCCGCTCAGCACGGCCCAGGGCTCGCCGGCGGCGGTCAGCAGAATGCCGCGCGGCCCGCCGCTCGTCTGCGGAACCAGTCGATAGCGGCGCACGATCTGATGCCGGCCCAGTGTGGATCCGCTATCCAGCACGCTGCTTCCGGGTATCAGGTCGCCGTAGTGCCAGGTCACCCCGCGGTTGGCCAGGGCCCGGTTCAGGGCGCCCAGGGTCGCCGGATCGTCCGGGGGCAGCACGATCGACGCGCCGCTTCCCAGCCACCCGATGCTGAGCTCACCGCCGCGCACCAGGCGGCCGCTCTGCAGCAGCACGTCGCACGCGGTGGCCAGGAAGCGGTCCTCGGGCTTCCAGCCGGCCCGGGCTGCGCCGGCAACCCGCACCGCGCTAACCCGCACGTCATCGAGCCGCAATTCGTCGGGCTCGAGCTCGGCACGGACCGGCCACCAGCCGGGGGCGAGGGCGCCGCTGGCGGCGGAGAACGCGGCATTCGCGGTCACCAGCTGCTGGCGGGGCGGCCGCGCACCGACGCGGAGGGAGAGCGCGGAGGTCTTTTGCTCCGAACCGGAGATGGTTGCGGTCACGCGTCCACCCTCCGGTCCCCACGGCTGTCGGCCCGCAGACAAGAGAGCCAGGCCGAGGTTCTGCACCGGCGACTCGGTGGGGCGAACGACCACGATCGGACCGGTTCCGGTCGTCGCGCTGATCGCGCTGCGTTGCAGGTCGCTCAGCACCACCACGGTCGCGCGGAGCGGTTGCGCGGCCATCGCCTGCCGTGCCACGGCGATGGCCTGGCCCAGGTCGAGCCGCAGCTCGGACGGAGCCAGCGCATCGAGCTCGGCCGTCAGCTGCTGACCGCTCCCCGGCCGCGGGATCGCATCGGCGCTCAGCAACCAGAGCCGGTCATCGGGATGGGCGGCGCCGAGTATCGATCGCGCGGCCCGCCGCAGGCCGTCCAGCACGGGGGTTCCGCCGGCGATGGCCGCACTCGAGAGGGAGTTGTCGACGATGAGCGTCAGAGCGGCCGGCGCGTGGGTCGCCAGGGCAGCGCTGGGCAGGGTGGGACCCGCGGCCGCCAGGACCAGCGCCGCAATGAGCAGGGTCCTGACCAGGAGGAGCAGCCAGTGCTGCAGCGTGAGCCTGCGATGGTGCGCGCGAGCGGTCTCGGCGAGATACCGGGTGGCTGGAAACACCACCGTGGGTGGTACCCGGCGGGCGAACAAGTGGAGCAGTAAGGGGATCGCCGCGGCGGCGAGTCCCGGCAAAGCCCAGGGAGCGGAGAAGCCGATCACGTGAGACCGGTCGAGCGGACCAGCGCCTGGCGCAACGCCAGGCCGAACGGCGTATCGGTGGTGACCCGCTCGTACGCGATGCCGTGCTTGCGACAAGCGGCGCGCCACTCGGCGACGGCGGTGCGCACGGTCCGCGCGTAGGCGTCCGCCCAGTCCGCGGGGCGCAACACCACGGCCTCACCGGTTTCGGGGTCTTCGTAGCGCGCCTCGGCCGGCCCCCGCAGCTCGACCTCCTCGGGATCCATCACGTGCAATACGAGGACCTGATGGCCGCGATGGCGCAGAAACCGGAGCGCGGTCAGGGCGAGCGGCGGGTCGAAGAGCAGATCCGAGACGAAGACGACGAGACCACGCCTGCGCAGCTGCTCGACCACCCGGCGCAACGCCGGCTCGGCCGCGGTACCCCCTCCGGCAGGGGTCGCCTGCAGCTCCCGGAGCAGAAGGTGCCATTGGCTGTGGCGGGCACGGGGAGCAACGACCCGGCGGACTTCGGCATCGAAGGTGAGTAACCCGGTGGCGTCGCGTTGCCGCAGGAGCACCAGCGCCAGCGCCGCGACGAGGCACTCCGCATAGGAGCGCTTGGTGAGGCGCAGCGCCGGAGACCCGGACCAGTCCATCGAGCGGCTGGTGTCGAGCAACAGCATGGCTCGGAGGTTGGTCTCTTCCTCGAACTGCGTGACGTACAGCCGGTCGCTGCGAGCCAGCAGCCGCCAGTCGAGGTAGCGGGGCTCGTCCCCAGGCTGATACATCCGGTGCTCGGCGAACTCGACGAAGAAGCCGCGGCGGGGGGAGCGGTGCAAGCCGGCCAGGAACCCTTCGACGATGCCCTCGGTCACTACCTCGAGTCCGCCGAGCCGGGCAACTTCGGCTGGATCGAGCAAATCGAGCCTGGGGGTGGCCGAAGAACCGGCGGCGGCGGGCATGGCCGGGTCAACGTATGGCCGTCCTCCCAGGGAGTCAACGCGGGACAAAAGTGTCCTCGAAAGTGGACGCCGAGATTCCCGCGGGAAAACCGCCGATTTCGCTAACTGCTTGTCAGACCGGCGCTTCGGTCAGAGGGGCTCGAAACGGGAGGGTTGGCATCCCCCATGCAGGGGTCCCATAGGGTCATGACCCTGGCTGTTCTGCTACTCTCGCTGAGTCTGTCCGCACCGATCGAGGTCCGGTCGGTGACGGATACCGTCAAGGCCCCCAAGCCCCCGCCGCTCGCGCCTACGGCTCAACGGGGGAAACCCA
>CAYNNS010000174.1:5719-6845 GCA_964398345.1 uncultured Gemmatimonas sp.
TTTCGGGCACGCGACGCGCAAAGCTGAGCATAAGAAGAGCGGCCGCCAAGCCGCGACGTCCTGCGCCCCCCACACCTCTGCTGCCATGATTCGACGCCTCGGCTCGGCAGGCCTCCTCGTTGCTGCCGTCCTGCGATCCGCGGCAGCACAGTCCAGCGCCATAACCCGGGCCGCAGGCAGCATTACGGAAGCGGACGTGCACCGCCGGATCTACCTGATCGCGGACGATTCCATGGGCGGGCGCAACACGCCGAGCCCAGGATTGACCAAGACGGCGAATTACCTCGCCTCGGAGTTCAAGCGTTTCGGGCTCAAGCCGGGCGGCGACACGGGGACCTACCTGCTGAGCTATCCCATCGCCAGCCGGCAGCTGCTTGCCGCCCGTTCCAGCCTGCGCTTCGGCAACGGGACCACGGGCCTCACGACCTCGCTGGCCGAAGGCGCGGCATTCCTCGCCGGGCCAACCAGCGCCGACGTGAGCGGCGGCGGCGTCCTCGTTGGCGGGAGCGTCGTGCCCGACAGCCTCAGGGCGGAGGACATCCGCGGGCGCATCGTGGTCTACGTTCCCGCACCCAGTCCGCAACAGGGGCCGGGCGGAGGTTTTCGCACCCTACAACGCTTCGGGAGTCTGGGCGCCAGCGCCGTGGTCATCGTCGTCGACAGCAGCGCCGACTTCGCCAACTACCAGCGCATGCAGTCGCGGCCCAGGCTCGCCGTGGGTGATGCGAGCGAGGGAACTCCGCTCATCGTGCTCCAGGAAAGCACGGTACTGGCCCAGCTTCCGGACGCAGCCCAACAGTTCGCAGGGCTGCGCGCGGCGACCGGCACCGTCGTGCATGCCGCCGGGGACTGGCAGGGCCAGGTTGCCTTGCGCGACACCGCGCTCACCATGGAGTACGCACCCGACGTCGTCGGGATCCTGGAGGGCAGCGATCCGGTGCTGAAGAACGAGTATGTGGTCTTCTCCGCGCACATGGATCACGTGGGGACGGCGGGACAGCCCGGCTCCCAGTGCGGTGCGATGGGCGCGGACAGCATCTGCAACGGCGCCGATGACGACGGTTCGGGCACCGTGGGGTGCTGGAGCTGGCGGAAGCGTTCAGCCGGCAGGGTGCGCGGCCGAAGC
>CAYNNS010000175.1:0-6844 GCA_964398345.1 uncultured Gemmatimonas sp.
TCGGCCGGCGTCCGCAGCCGGTAGCAGTCGACGTGATAGACGGGGCCCTCGGGAGCCGCGTAGCGATGGACCAGCGAGTAGGTCGGGCTGGTCGCCGGCACCTCCGCGCCGAGGCCCCGGACCAGATGCTTCACGAAGCTGGTCTTGCCCGCGCCTAGCTCTCCGGTGAGCCACACCACTTCGCCGGGAGCGAGCTTCTGCCCCAGCTCGAAGGCCAGCGCGGCGAGTGCGGGCTCGTCGAGCAGCGCGTTCACGCGCGCCGGCGCGCGTAGCCGTGGGTGGGCCGGCGCACTTCGGGCGCGTCCAGGGCACGCAGCTCATTGAGCTGGTCGCGCAGCATCGCCGCGAGCTCGAATTCGAGGTTGGCGGCGGCCTGCTTCATCTGCTTCTGCAACGCGGTGATGGCGGCCTCGCGCTGCGCGGGATCGTGCAAGTCGGGCGGTGCGGCACCGCGGCGCTGCGGCTGCGGACGCTCGGTGCGCGCATCCGCGACGTGCGTGGACAGCCGCACCTGGTCCATCGACTTGACGATCGATACCGGAGTCGTCCCGTGCGCTGCGTTGAAGGCGGCCTGGAGCCGGCGGCGGCGGTCCATCTCATCGAGCGCGCGGCGCATCGAGCCGGTGACCGCGTCGGCGTAAAGAATGCCGAGCCCATGGAGATTGCGCGCCGCCCGGCCTACGGTCTGGATCAACGCGCGGTCGGAACGCAGGAAGCCCTCCTGATCGGCGTCGAGAATCGCCACGAGAGAAACTTCCGGGAGATCGAGCCCCTCCCGCAGCAGGTTGATGCCGACCAGGACGTCGAAGTCGCCGAGCCGGAGGCCGCGCAGGATCTCGACCCGCTCGATCGCGTCGATGTCGGAGTGGAGGTAGCGGACCCTCACCCCGTGCTGCTGGAGATAGTCGGTGAGGTCCTCCGACATGCGCTTGGTCAGGGTCGTCACCAGCACCCGCTCGTGGCGCTGCTCGCGCAGCCGGATCTCGTGGAGCAGATCGTCCACCTGACCCTTCACCCGCCGGACCTGGACCTCGGGGTCGACCAGGAAAGTGGGCCGGATGATCTGCTCGACCACCGCGCCCTGGGACAGCTTCAGCTCGTAGTCTCCGGGTGTCGCGGAAACCGTGATGATGGTCGGCACCAGCGCCATGAACTCCTCGAACTGGAGCGGCCGGTTGTCGAGCGCCGACGGCAGCCGGAAGCCGTACTCGACCAGAGTCAGCTTGCGTGCGCGATCGCCGTTGTACATCCCGCCGATTTGCGGCAGCGAGGCATGGGACTCGTCCACCACGGTCAGAAAGTCACCCGGGAAGTAATCCAGCAGGCACGCCGGCCGTTCCCCCTCGGCTCGGCCGGTCAGGTGACGTGAATAGTTTTCGATGCCGGGGCAGGTTCCGATCTCCAGCAACATTTCCACATCGAAGTTCGTTCGCGATTCCAGTCGCTGCGCTTCCAGCAGTTTGCCGGCGGACTTGAGCACCAGCAGGCGCTCCGCCAGCTCGGCGCGGATCAGTTTGACTGCGCGCTCGATCTTGGGCCGCTCGGTGACGAAATGTTTGGCAGGATACACCGCGCACTGCTCGAGCGTGGCGATCGTGGCGCCGGTCGTCGGATGGATCTTGGAGATCCGCTCGATCTGGTCGCCCCAGAGCTCGATCCGAACCGCCTGCTCCTCGTAGGCGGGATAGATCTCCAGCGTGTCGCCGCGGACGCGGAACGTGCCGGGCTCGAACGAGATGTCGTTGCGGTGATACTGGATGCTCACCAGGTCCTGGAGAATCCGGTCCCGGCCGGGTGAGTCGCCGGTCCGGAGCGCGAACATCATGCTGCGGTATGTGGCAGGGTCGCCGAGGCCGTAGATGGCGCTCACCGTCGCCACGATCACCACGTCCTGCCGCTCCATGAGGCTCGAGGTGGCCCGGAGCCGCAGCGACTCGATGTCCTCGTTGATCGAAGCGTCTTTTTCGATGTAGACGTCGGTCGCCGGGACGTAAGCTTCGGGCTGATAGTAGTCGTAGTAGGAGACGAAGTACTCGACGGCGTTCTGGGGCAGAAACTGCTTGAGCTCCCCGTAGAGCTGCGCGGCGAGCGTCTTGTTGTGCGAGAGTACCAGGGTCGGGCGACCGTGCGTGGCGATGACGTGGGCCAGCGTCATGGTCTTGCCCGAGCCCGTGACGCCGAGCAGGGTCTGGTAGCGGTGGCCCCGGGCGAGACCGGAGCTCAGCTGCTCGATGGCGCGGGGCTGATCGCCGGCGGGAGCGAACGGGGCGACGACTTCGAACTTCGGCATCGCCGGAATCTAGTTTGTCGGGTTTTGTTCGGGTAGGTCTTAAAGAGCCAGCAGCTGTTCCCACTGCTCGGCCGTCACCGCCATGACCGAGAGACGCGGTATCCTCACCAGCGCCCAGGAAGCAAACCGCTTGTCCGCCTTAACGGCCGCAAGGGTAACCGGCTTCTTGAGCCCCCGGATCGGAGCAAGGTCCACGACCGCGCGCTTGGGATCTTTGAGCTTGGGGTCGGGATAAGGAGCGCTCACGATCCGCGCGATGCCGACGATCGCCTTCTCGTCCCCGGTGTGGTAGATGAACGCCTGATCGCCGTTCTTCATCGCGCGAATGTTGTTGAGCGCGGAGGGATTCGAAACTCCGTCCCAGGTGGTCACCTGGTCCCGCACGAGATCGGCGTAGGAATAAGTCGACGGCTCGGTCTTCAGTAACCAGTGGTTCATGGAAGTGGCGAGTGACGAGGGGCGAGTGGCGAGGGGCGAGTAGGCGGTCTTTTATGGCCCTGGGCCAGGCGACGATTCAGGGAGCGCATCATTCTACTGGTTTCCTCGATCAGAGCGAATGCCTCGACGAGCTCATCCGGTTGCCAGTATTGTAGCCGAAGTCCCGGCATGAGGTGAGTCTCGAGCTCATCGAGCGAGCCTCGTGCGTACGCGAGCCCACGCAAGTACTTACCCGTGTAGGGACGGCCCGCGCCTTCGGCAATATTGGCGGGAACGGACCCCGCCGCACGACGAATCTGATTAGCGAGGACAAACCGCTCGTGAAGCGGCAACCGATGTGAGAGTCGGTGAACTACCACGGCAAGGTCCATCGCTCGCTGCCAGACGAGCAGATCCTGCGAACCGGGGTGCTGGCGGCAGACACCGGGAGACTCTAGCACCGGTCGCGGCAGAGTCCGAACCCGATTAACTCGCTCATACTCCAAATGCCGCCACTCGCCCCTACGCAGTGGGAACCTCGCGCCGATCCACGCTCGCCACCCCCTTCACTCTCCGCACCGCCTTGAGCACCTTCGCCAGGTGCGTGAGGTTGTCGACCTCCACGAAAACCGTGCCAAAGGCTGATCCGTCCTTGGTATGAAGATCCGCCCCGCGAATGTTCGTCCCCGTCCCGCTGATCGCCTGGAGAATATCGGCATAGAGCCCCCGCCGGTCCTCCGCGTTCACCACCAGCCGCACCGCGAACGACTCGCCTTCCTGCTCCTGCCAATCGATCTCGACGCGACGATCGGTGGCCGAAAGCGTCAGCAGGTTGGGACAATCGGCGCGGTGAATCGAGATCCCCCTGCCCTGCGTGACATAGCCTACGACCGTGTCGCCGGGGACGGGCTGGCAGCACTGCGCGTAGCGCACCAGCAGCCCGTCCACGCCCTGGATTTTGATGCCCCGTCCCAGCCGGATGCGGTTGAGCATGCGCCCGAACACCGTCGGCTTGGGCGCCTGGAGGTCCTCACCCGGGAGCTCGGGATAGAGCGCCTTGATCAACTGACCGATCGCCACGTCGCCGCGGCCGACCGCGGCCTCGAGACCCGGCCCATCCTCCAGACCCAAGGCGATGGCCGCACGGTCGAGCGCCACCGCGTCGGGCATGGCGAGCCGGCGCCGCTTCACTTCGCGTTGCAGCAGGTCGCGGCCCAGCTGGTTGCTGAGCGTCTCCTCTTCGTGCCGGATCCACTGCTTGATCTTGTGGCGAGCCCGTCCCGTGCGCAGGTGCGCCAGCCAGTCGCGGCTGGGCCTGGCCTGGGCCGAGGTGAGAATCTCGATGCTATCGCCGTTTTTGAGCTCGCGGTGCAGCGGGGCGATGCGGCCGTTGATCTTGCAGCCCTGGCAGTGGAGCCCGACCTCGGTGTGGACGTGGAACGCGAAGTCGATCGCGGTCGCTCCCTTGGGCAGCCGCTTCACGTCGCCCTGCGGGGTGAAGACGAAGATCTCGTCCTGATACAGGTCGACCTTGAGGAGCTCGAGGAACTCCTCGGGCGTGTGGGTCTCCTGTTGCAGCTCGAGCAGCTGGCGGAACCAGCCGAAGTGCTGGTCGAGCTCGTCGGGCCGCACCCGCTCGGTCTTGTAGAGCCAGTGCGCGGCGATGCCGTACTCCGCGGTGCGGTGCATCTCGTGGGTACGGATCTGCACCTCGTAGAGCTGGCCGTTGGGCCCGAAGATCGTGGTGTGCAGCGACTGGTAGCCGTTCGACTTCGGGTTGGCGATGTAGTCCTTGAAGCGCTCCTGGAGCGGCGGCCAGTTGTGGTGGATCACGCCCAACACGTGATAGCAATCCGGCACCGTGCGCACGATCACCCGGAGCGCCATCATGTCGTAGATGGCCTCGAAGGGCGTGTTCCGCCGGCGCATCTTCTGCCAGATCGACCAGAGGTGCTTGGGCCGGCCGCTCACGTCGGCGTCGGCGATCCCCGCGCGGCGGAGCTCCTGCTCCAGCGGGCCCTGCAGCGCCGCGACCATCTCCTCGCGCTCGGCGCGCTTGGCGGCGACCTGCCGCGCCAGCGAGACGTACTCCTCGGCCTCGAGGAACTTGAAGGCGAGGTCTTCCAGTTCCGCCTTCACACCCGCCATGCCGAAGCGGTGCGCGAGCGGGGCGTAGATCTCGCGGGTTTCGGTAGCGATCCGGGTGCGCTTCTCCGGCGGCAGGTGCTCCAGCGTGCGCATGTTGTGCAGCCGGTCCGCCAGCTTGATGATGATGACCCTGGCGTCCTTCGCGATCGAGAGCAGCAGCTTGCGGTAGTTCTCGACCTGCTCCTCCGCGGTCGAGCGGAAGGTCAGGTGGGAGATCTTGGTGAGGCCGTCCACCAGGCCCGCCACTTCGGGGCCGAACTCCTGGAGGATGTCTTCGTCGCGGACGTCGGCGTCTTCCACCACGTCGTGCAGCAGCGCCGCCGCGATGGAGGTCGAGTCGACGAACTGCCCGATGAGAATGGTGGCGACGGCGATGCTGTGGGAGACGAACTCTTCCCCGCTCATCCGCTTCTGCCCGCGGTGCGCGCCCGCGCTGAAGCGCAGCGCGCGGTCGATCAGCTCGAGATCGAGCCGCTCGGCGTGCTTGGTGAGCGCGGCCCGGAAGTCCGGGGCCAGATCGAGCAACGCTTCGGTCACAACAATCCTCGGGTGGCAAAGCTCAGGAACTGATCGCCCGCCACGATCACGTGGTCGTACACCGGCACGTCGAGCAGCTCCCCCGCCGCCACGAGCTGCCTGGTCACCGCCTGATCATCCGCCGAGGGCGTCGGGTCGCCGCTCGGATGGTTGTGCACCAGGATGATCCCTGCTGCCGCCTCGGCGATCGCAGCCCGGAACACCTCCCGGGGGTGCACCAGCGAGCTGTTGAGCAGCCCCCTGGTGATCAGGACGTCGCGCGTCACCTGGCTCTGGCTGTCGAGCGCCAGCAAGTGGAACTCCTCGACGGCGAGATCCCGCAGGCGCGGGCCCACGATGCGTGCCACATCTTCGGGCGAGCGGATGCGCGGCAGGGTGGGACGTGATTCGCGGGCCAGTCTGGCCCCGAGCTCCAGCGCGGCCAGCAGGCGGGCCGCCTTGGCGGGCCCGACGCCCGTGATCCGTAGGAGCTCGCCGGCAGGTCGTGCCGCCAGCCGGCGCAGCGAGCCTTCAGCCGGCTCGAGCAGGTTCCCCGCGAGCTCGAGCGCGCCTCTGCCCCCTCCCCCAGTACCTAGGAGAATGGCCAGAAGCTCCGGGGCGGTCAATGCTGCAGCGCCGTGCGCCCAGAGGCGCTCGCGGGGAAGGTCGGTGCGGTGCCGGGGTGGGGTGAGAACGGACATGCTGCAGGATAGGAGCTATCCTGCATCCCCGCGGTTCAATTCGTCGCTGAAGGTATCAGGCTCCCGCGCCGTGGCACTTCTTGTACTTCTTCCCCGACCCACACGGACAGGGATCGTTCCGCCCCACTTCCGGCACCGCGCGCCCGTCGGGAGCGCCCAGTCGCCCCAGCGAAGTCTCCACCTTGGGCGCAGCGCCGGGCCCCAACCCACCCATGGGCCCGGTGCTGGTGCGAGCACCTGCCCCGCCGGTAAACAGATCGTCGGGGCCGCGAGAAGTCGGCAGCGGCGGAGACGGAGGCGGAGGCGGAGGCGGCGCCTGACGCGGAGGCTCGGCCGTTACTTGGATCTTGACGTAGCGCTCGGTGAAGGTTGCCTGGATGTCGCGCATGAGATCCTCGAACATCTCATACGCCTCCTTCTTGTATTCGACCAGCGGATCCTTCTGGCCGTAGGCGCGGTACTGGATCGCATTGCGCAGCAGATCCAGATCGTACAGGTGATCCTTCCATTTCTCGTCGATCACCGAGAGCATGACCTGGGACAACACCTGCTGGTCCACGTCGGCGATGCCGATGCGGCGCCCGAAATCCTGGAGGTAGTCGACCTTGCGCTGGAACGCGGCCTCACCCTCGGCGGTGGCGGCGTGGACGATGTCCTCGAGCGACTTGGTCGCCACGGCATCCAGCACCGCATCGGGTGTCACCAGGAATTGCATGGTCAGCGCACTCTTGAGCCCCTCGCGATCGTAGTCCTCGGGCCGCTCGGCATCCTC
>CAYNNS010000176.1:0-6825 GCA_964398345.1 uncultured Gemmatimonas sp.
AGCCGAGTCCATCCCAGGCTTCGCGCACGCGCTGCGGCCTGGCGGCGGCGAGCTGGGCCAGCGTGGGGAAGGCGGCGAGGAAGCGGGGATAGTACTCGGTGACTCGCGTGACCGGGGTCTGCTGCAGCATGACCTCGGACACGAGAATCCGGTAGGGTTCGCGGGTGCGGCGCCAGGGTAAATCGCGCCCGTGGCGGCGGAACCACGCGAGCAAGCGGCGCCGGAAGCGCGCTGCTCGCGCAACGGTACGCGGGGTGGACTTCGGGGGCATTAGGGTCCAAGATAAGCCACGTATGGGGTCCGGCGGGTGGTATCCATTTCGCTTCATCGGCCGGCTCTTCGTGGCGGGGCTGGCGCATTTGGGCCGGGTCAGTCTCATGTGCGCCGAGCTGTTTCGCGGCCTCACCGAATGGCGCATCTGGCTCCCGCGTACCATCACTGAGGCGGCCAGCGTCGGCGCCGGATCCCTGTTCATCATCCTGCTGATCGCGGTCTTCGCGGGCGCGGTGACGGCGTTCCAGGCCGGTTATCAATGGCAGACCAGCCTTCCGGTGTACGTACTGGGGACGCTGATCACCGAGACCATCATTCTGGAGCTGGGGCCCGTCCTGATCGGGCTGGTGCTGGCGGGCCGGATCGGAGCGCGCTACGCCGCCGAGCTCGGCACGATGCGGGTGACCGAACAGATCGACGCGCTCGAATCGCTGGGGCGCTCACCGGCGTCGCACCTCATCATCCCGCGCGTGCTCGCTTCCACGATCATGCTCCCGGTGCTGGTGATCATCGCCGATGTGGCGGCGGTCACGGCGGGATGGATCGGGGTGAAGCAGGTGCTGCCGGTGACCAACTGGGACTTCGCGTACGGGGCGCAGTACTTCTGGCGCCCCTTCGACGCCTGGTATTCGCTGATCAAGGCCACCGCGTTCGGCTGGGCGATCGGACTGATTTCCTGCTACATGGGGTTTAACACGCAGCAGGGCGCGGAAGGCGTCGGCAAATCCGCGACCGCGGCCGTGGTGACGAGCTCGGTCGTGATCCTGCTGCTCAACGTGCTGCTCGCCAAGATTCTGCTGCACCAATGATCGAGCTCCGCGGGGTCCGCAAGCGCTTCGGCGAACAGGTCGTCCTCGGCGGCGTCGACTTCGACGTGAGAGAGGGAGAGACCGTCGCCCTGCTGGGCCCGTCGGGCGGGGGCAAGAGCGTCCTGCTCAAGCACATCAACGGGCTGCTGCGGCCGGATGCCGGCACCGTGTCCGTGGACGGCACCCAGGTTACGCTGCTCAAGCGCGAGGCGCTCGCCGAGCTGCGCACCCGTATCGGCTACGTCTTCCAGAACGGCGCGCTGTTCGATTCCATGGACGTCTTCGAAAACGTGCGCCTGGGGCTCTCCGACGAAGAGAAGTACCGGGATCTCGAGTACTCGCGCAACCGCGTCGCGGAGTGCCTGCGGCTGGTGAATCTCCCGCCCGAGACGGTCAAGAAATTCCCGGCGCAGCTCTCCGGGGGGATGCGCAAGCGGGTCGGCATTGCCCGCGCGATCGCCGGAGCACCGAAATACCTGCTCTACGACGAACCGACCTCGGGGCTGGACCCGGTGAACGCGGACGTAATCGACGACCTGGTGGTGCGGCTGGACGAGGAGCTGGGCGTGACCAGCGTCGTGGTCACCCACGACGTGCGGGGCGCGTTCCGCGTGGCGGACCGGCTGGCGCTGCTCTACGACACCACGATCGTGCTCGAGGGAACGCCGGAGCAGTTCAAGGATTCCAGCGACCCCAGAGTCAAGGCATTTCTCGAGCGCGACTTCGATTCTTCTTCCTTCGCGGCCTGAGGGAGTCATGGACCTCCACTACAAGCAGGAAATCACCGTGGGACTGCTGGTGGTCATCGGCGTCGCCCTGTTCATCTGGGGGACCCTCTGGCTGGGCGGCAAGAGCTTCCGCCACGAGCCCAACATCACCATCGCCTTCCCCGACGCCGGCACGCTGAAGCGCGGCTCGCCGGTCAAGGTCTCCGGGGTCCAGCTCGGCACCGTGCACAACATCGAGTATCAGTCCTACGGGAAGGTGCTGGTCAAGATCGACCTGGATCAGCGGGTGCAGCCGAGGCGCGATGCAATGGCGGAGCTGTCCAGCGTGGGCCTGGTGGCGGATGCCGTCATCAACTTTCAGCCCGGGACCGCCGCCGAGCCGCTGCCGCCCAACGCGATCATCACCGGCACCGTCGACCGCGGCTTCGTGGCGGCGGCCACCGAGCTCACGGGCAAGGCCAAGGAAGCGCTGTCCAATATCTCGGAGCTGACCAACAAGAAGCTGGGCGAGGACCTGACCCACACGCTGCAGGCAATCCAGCGGATGGCGGATCTCTACTCGAATTCCAAGGAGGGTCCCACCGCGGAGCTGCAGAAAACGCTGGTCGAAGTGCAGCGGATGGGGAACCGGCTGGATTCGACGCTCAACGAGTTCAAGCTGAGCGGCACGCTGGCGCGCACCGATACGGTGATGAGCAACCTCGCCCGGCTCTCGGCCGACGCGCGGACCGGGTTGCAGCGACTCGATACGCTGCTCGCGCGGGTGAACCGGGGCGAGGGCACGCTCGGCAAGTTCGCGACCGACACCGCGCTCTACGCCAACGCCCAGCGGGCGATCAAGGCACTGCAGGAGTTCGTGGACGACCTGCGCAAGCACCCCGGCAAGCTGGGAATAACGGTGCGCGTGTTTTGAGTGATCGGTGACCGGTCACTGGTTACGCCATTCTGCCCCGAGGCGATTCGCTTCCTCCGGCCCCCAGGTTCCCGCGGAGTAGTTCGGAAAGTTCTTCGGCGGGTCGTGCTCCCATTGCGCGATGAGCGGATCCACGATCCGCCACGCCGCTTCGGTAGCATCGTTGCGCAGGAAGAGCATCGACTCACCCGCCATACAATCGAGCAGCAGGGTCTCGTACGCGTCGTGCCCGCCCGGTCCGAAAGCCTGCGCATAGGAGAATTCCATCCGCGCCGAGCGGATCCGCATGCCTGAGCCCGGCACTTTCAGCTCGAAGCAGAGCGAGAGTCCTTCGTCGGGCTGGACCCGGAAGACCAGTACGTTGGGGGCGATGCGCTCGCCCCTTTCGAGCGGAAACATCAGATGCGGCGGCGAGTGGAACTGCACCGCAATCTCCGTGCTGCGCCGCGGCAGCCGTTTCCCCGAGCGCAGGAAGAAGGGCACGTCCTGCCAGCGCCAGTTGTCGATCAGGCAGCGGAGCGCCGCGTAGGTCGGCGTAGGCGACGCGTTGGCGACGTCCTCCTCCTCGCGATAACCCGGCACCTTTTCTCCCGCGATCGTGCCGGGGCCGTACTGGCCGCGCACGGCGCCGTCGACCCGAATGGCATTCAGCACCTTGGCCTTCTCGTCGCGCACCGCCTCGGAGCGGAAGGTGGCGGGCGGCTCCATCGCGGTGAGCGAAAGCAGGGAGAGCAGGTGGTTCTGGAACATGTCGCGCACGACGCCCGCCTCCTCGTAGTACCGCGCCCTGTGCTCCACGCCGAGGGATTCCGCCGCGGTGATCTGCACGTGGTGGATATGGTGGCGATTCCACACCGGCTCGAAGATCGCGTTGGCAAAGCGGAAGACCAGCAGGTTCTGGACGGTCTCCTTGCCGAGGTAGTGATCGATCCGGAAGATCTGGTGCTCGGCGACCGCGGCGCGGGCGACGCGGTTGAGCGCCACGGCCGTGTCCAGGCTGGTGCCGAAGGGCTTCTCGATGATGATGCGCGCCCAGCGCGGATCCGACTGGGTGCGCCGCGGCAGCGCTCCGCTCCGCGCCAGACCTTCGATGGTTTCGGCGTAGACACTCGGCGGCAGCGCGAGATAGAAGAGCCGGCCGCGCTCGGCGCCGCGCTCGGCTTCGATGGCCTCCAGCCGCTCGGCGATGAGCGCGAAGCTGTCGGGTACGTCGAGGTCGAGGGCGAGATAGAAGAGCCGCGGCGCGAGCCGGTCCCAGAGCCTGGGGTCGGGGCCGGCGGTGGCACGCTGGTCTTCCCGGAACGCGGCGTCGTCCATCTCCTTGCGGCCCACTCCCAGCACGGTGAAGTCCTCGGGCAGCAGGCCGTCGCCGAGGAGATGGAGCAGGGCGGGGACCAGCTTGCGGCGGGTGAGGTCACCGCTCGCGCCGAGGATGACGAGGGTGCACGGGCCGATGCGGCGATGGTGGCCCGGCTCCGGCAGCCGGTCCAGCTGCATGGGCAGCGTGAGGGTTTCGCTCATGTGGACTTGACCGCGTGCCCGCCGAACTCGTGGCGAAGCGCCGCGATCACCTTGGCGCCGAAGGATTCCTGCTGCCGCGAACGGAAGCGGGCGAAGAGCGCGAGCGTGATGGCGGGGAGCGGCACGTCGAGGTCGATCGCTTCCTGAATGGTCCAGCGGCCTTCCCCCGAGTCGTCGACCCAGCCCTTGAGATCGCTCAGGCTGGCATCGCGCGCAAAGGCCCGCTCCGCCAGCTCGTTGATCCAGGAGCGCACCACGCTGCCGTGATTCCAGAGCGCGGCGATCTGGTGCAGGTCGAGCTGAAAGAGCTTCGAGGCATGCAGCACCTCGAAGCCTTCCGCGTAGGCCTGGAGCAGGCCGTACTCGATCCCGTTGTGCACCATCTTGACGTAGTGTCCCGCGCCGGTCGGGCCGACGTGGGCAAAGCCATCGGTCGGCGCGAGCGTCGTGAAGATCGGCTCGAGCCGCTTCACGGCGTCGGGCGAGCCGCCCACCATGAGGCAGTAGCCGTTCTCCAGCCCCCAGATGCCGCCACTGGTTCCCGAATCCACCAGCTCCAGGCCGCGTTCCTTGAGCGCCGCGGCGCGGCGCATGGTGTCCTTGAAGTTGGAGTTGCCGCCGTCGATCACGATGGCTCCGCGCGCGAGCGCGGGCGCGAGCTGCGCGATGGTTTCGTCCACGGGCGCCCCCGATGGCACCATGATCCACACCGCCTGAGGCGCGGAGAGCCGGGCCGCGAGGTCACGGAGATCCGAGGCCGCGGCCGCGCCCTTGGCGACCGCCGCCTGGACCGCGGCGGGGCTGCGATCGTAGACCACGACCTCGTGACCGCCGCGCAGCAGGCGCTCCGTCATGTTCCCGCCCATGCGGCCAAGGCCGATCATACCGAGCTGCATGCGATTCTCCTGGAAGGCTAGGGCGTGCCGGCCGCCGCCGCGGCGCCGAGCAGGCCGACGTCGGGATTCAGGATCACCTGCACCGGCAACCGCTCGAGCAGCGCGCTCATTCTTCCCTTGCGGCGGAACGCCCGCATGAAGGTACCGTCAGTCAATTTGGATGCGATCTGCCGGGCGATGCCACCCGCGACGTAGACCCCACCGGTAGCGAGCAGCGTGAGCGCGAGGTTCCCGGCCTGGGCGCCGTACACGTCGGCGAAGAGATCGAGCGCTTCGACGGCAACGGGGTCGGTTCCCTCGAGCGCGTGCCGCGAGATGACCGCCGCCGCATCGCCCCGCGCCATGGCGGCGCGCAGGGCGGCCGCATCACTCCATTGCCTGCCGCTGGCGACGAACTCGAAGGTATTCACGAGGCCCGGGCCCGACAGAATCCGCTCCCATGATACGTGGCCGAACCTGGCCGCGAGGTGCCGGTAGAAGTCCCAGCCGCGTGGGTCGCCGGGGGCGAAGCTCGAATGGCCCCCCTCCGAGGCTTGGACGCTATACCGGTCACCGACACGCACCAGAAAGCCCTCGCCGAGCCCGGTGCCCGCGCCGATGAGTGCGATCGCGCCGCGCGGATCCCGCACTCCCTCCTGGAGTGTCAACAGATCTTCCGGCGTGAGCAGGGGAACGGCGTGGGCGGCGGCCTGGAAGTCGTTGATCAGCCGGAGGTCCGGAATCCCGAGGGCTTCCCCAAGCTCGCGCTGGTTGAGGACCCAGGGCAGGTTGGTGCCGGAGACGGTTCCGTCAACCACCGGGCCGGCGATGCCGAGGCAGGCGTGTCGGGGCCGTTCGGGCTGCCGGGTCAGGAAGCCATCGATCAATGCCGCCGGCGACTGGGCCTCACTGCTCGCGGTGGTCTGCTCGGCGATGATACGCGCCCCGTGGTCCAGCTCGACGATCGCGAGCCGGGCGTGAGTGCCCCCGATGTCGCCGGCCAGAACTCTCACAGCGCCGCCGCGGCGGAGCGGTCGAGGATCCAGGTGCCCGCGCGCGCGAGCCGGGCGGGAACCGCGGCGAAGTCCTCGCGACCTTCCAACGCGCGCGCGACGGCGCGGGCCTTGGCGGGGCCTGCCGCGAGGACGCCGAGCCTGCGAGCCGCTTGAATTACCGGCGGTGTGATCGTGAGCCGGGGCAGCAGGGGCGCGCCACCGATGGTCGGTACCACACGGCGGTGTATCTCGTGCAGCGGCGGCTGGTGCGGAAAGAGCGAGGCGACATGGCCGTCTTCCCCCACGCCGAGCAGCAGCAGATCGAGAGACGCGGGCAGCAAGGCGGCGTATTCCCGCGCGGCTGCCTCGCGATCGGGCCGCTCCGCCTGCATGCGATGGACTCGCGACGGGGGTTGGGCCAGTCCGGAGAGCAGGTTTTCGTTGACCAGCCGGAAATTGCTGCGGGCGTCGTCGGGCGGTACGGCGCGCTCGTCGCCGAAAAACAGAATCACTCTGGGCCAGGCAATATCGGGCAGGCGAGACAGCAGCCGATAGACCGGCGCCGGCGTGTTACCACCGGCCAGCGCCAGAGCGCAGTGTCCTTGCCGGGTGACCGCTTCCCGAATGACGTTCGCGATCCAGGCCGCGGCGCGCTCGGCGAGTTCCGCAGCGTTCGCGCAGATGATACGGTCCGGAGACATGGAGGAGGAA
>CAYNNS010000177.1:0-6825 GCA_964398345.1 uncultured Gemmatimonas sp.
CCCCCGACATCCTGCGTGTAAGGCAGGCGCTCTGAACCGCTGAGCTATTCGCCCGGGCGAACGGCACGCGGTCCCACCCTCACAAGGGGGACGCGCAGCACCGTCTGCCGCGCACGGTTGGCCCGCACCCACGGCCGCTACAACGCGATAGCCAAGGGGAAGAGCACGCAGTACCCCACAACCAGTAACACGGCTGCGAGGCTGGCCGACCCCGATTGCAACACGAGATAGCCCGCGACCAGACATGCCGTGGCCGCGCCGAGCACGGCAATATTGCGGGCTCCTAACAGCCCGCGACGGCCTCCGCGCTTCGATTCGGGGGACGGCATCAGACCGAGAATTCTAGGGCTCCGGTCGGGCTTCATCAAGCGCCGCCTGGGGATCCCCCTCGGTCTCAACCACCCAGCCCTGATCGAGCGCCTGGCGGCGGGGCCGGTCACGGCGGCGCCGCAGCCACACCGCCACCACCACCAGAATTGCCACCCCGAGCCAGAGGCCGCCGGCCATCAGCCAGCCGAAAAGACCGAACCGGGCTCGCACGTCCTTTTGCCACTCGACCTCGAAGCGCCCCAGCGGGGATCCGGTTGTCGCGAGGACCGCGGCATCAAAGCCCTCTCCCGCCTCGAGCCGGCCGAGCAGCGGCACCAGGGAGTGCTCCGGATGCCTCCGCGCAAGGAGCGCGACCGCCGAGGCCGCGAGTCCGTAGGCCGAACGGGCGTTGGATTCCGTGTCCCGGAGCGCCCGATCCAGCTCGAAGAATCCCGGCACGTTGCCGCGGGCCACCGAGAAGTCGAGTCGCAGCGCGTCGAGCCGGTCCAGCTCTCCCGCCGCCAGTGCCGCGTATCCCTCGTCGAACCACAACGGGACCCGTGAGCGGATCACGTCGTGCAGCGCCAGATGGGCCAGCTCGTGGCGCAAGATGCGGTAGGGGTCCCCGGCATCAGCGCGGATGACGACAGTGTGGGAACCCGGAAAGGCGAACCCGGCGCCCCAGCTCGGCGCGCCCCGGTGCAGGATCCCACCCAGTTGCTTGTCGCCCCGCACCAGGATGAGACGGAGCGGACCCGGGGAGCGTCGTCCCAGTCCGTACCAGTCGTGCGGTACGTCCGCGGCCTCCGCCAGACCGAGCCCGAGGCTCAGATCCGGCTGCCGCGCCACGACGATGACTTCACCGTATCGTGCCCACTGGAGATCGGGCGGGGGGACCTGCTGCAACAGCAGCGTCAGGAAGTAGAGCGCACGACCTCCTCACCTCGATCGACGCGATCGAGCAGATCCTGGCACGCCCTGGCCCAGGGGGTAAACCGGTGCTGGGCGCCGGTCTTCCAGCTGGCGCGAGCTTCCTCGCGCCTCCCGGCGAGCCACTGCGCCCTCCCTAGGTCGTGATACGCCTCGATAAGGTTGGGGCCGAGCCGCAGGGCCTGACGCAGAAACGATTCCGCATCGACGAACATGCCCCGCTCGAGATACACCAGCACGAGGTAGTAGTGGGCGTACAACATCGCCTTGGCGTCCCCGCCGGTCCGCATGACCCGGGGGCGATGCTCGACGGCCTCGCCGACAACCCTCTTCGTGAGACAGCTTTACCCGACGTTCACCCGGGCCCAGGCGTTGCCGGGTTCCCGGACCAGGACACGCGAGAACGTCTCCAGCGCATCGTCCCGCGCCCCGCTCTGCATCTGGGCCCAGCCGAGCAGCGATTCGGCTTGAGCATCACCCGGGGCGAGCTCGAGGGCCTTCCGCAACGCCGCCTGCGCGGCGGCCGGATCCCCGGATGACATCAGACTCCATCCCTTCTCGATGAAGGTGGAGGCATTGAGGTGATCCTGGTGCACGGCCGGTGGAGGCTCGGGCAACGCCGCCACCTTCTTATAGCGCTCCACCAGCGGGCGGATCTCGTCCTTGAGCCGGGTGAGCTCGGCGAGGGTCGCCTCGACGCGTTTGAACAGCGAGATGATCCGTTGCCGGGCTGCTTCGCGTTCCTCGGGCCCGGGCGATCCTTCGAGCGACGCGGCGATAGCCGCGAGCTCCGCTCGCAGCGCCGCGATCACGGGATTCGCGCCGGTCGGGGTCACAGCTCTACCGATCCCTGCTGATAGGACGTCACCAGCACCCGCCCCGTCGCGAGATCGAACTCGACCGAGCGGCCGAAATCTCCCCCGACGACCTCGCCAACCAGACGCAGCCGATGGCGGTGCAGCGCCTCCCGGGTCGCGGCGACGTTGCGCTCGCCCATCTGGATCGTCCCGGGCGGCTGGAGCGCGGTGAACATGCTGGCGCCGCCCACCAGCCTGGCGGTAATGCGCGAGCGTTCGGCACCCAGCGCGAGCAGTCCCTCGAGCAGCGAGGCAACGGCCACCGGCGCGTAGCGTGCCGGCTGGTCGGGGCGGGCACGACCCACGCTGGGCGAGGGGAGTAGCACGTGCGCCAGCCCTCCGGCCTGCGACACCGGATCATGAAGGATCACCGCGACGCAACTACCCAGCGCCAGCGCGTGCAGCCGGGTCGGACTGCGGGCTACCTCGAGCTCGGCGATGCCGACGTGCAAGCGGGGTCCGGTCATCTGGCCTTCCGATAGATCCGATGGGTCACGTCAACCGGAACCAGCTCGGGCTGCGGCAGCGCGATCAAGGACTCGGTCCGTCCCAGGATCAACAGTCCGCCGGGCCTCAGGGACTGGCACGCCGCATCGAGCACGCGACGCTGCCCCTCGCGGCCCAGAAAAATCAGCACGTTGCGGCAGCTCACCAGGTCGTTCCAGCCCGGCTGCAACGAGGGCGCGGTCAGGTCCTCCCGGCGGAATCGCACCAGGGCGCGAAGCTGCGGAGCCACACTGAAGCGCGCGTCGCTCTCGCTGCCATACGTGTCGCTGAACACCTCGCCGATCGCGGCGCGGGCCGTCGCCGCGGGGTACACCCCTGCCTCCGCGACACTCAGCGCCTGGGCGTCGACATCCGATCCGATGATCCGGATGCCGTCGGCCCCGGGGACACCGCCGGAGCGTCGACTGTGCGCCAGCAACAGCATGGCAAGCGACCACGCCTCTTCGCCGGTCGAGCAACCCATGCTCCAGGCGTGCAACCGGCCGGCCGCGCCCATGCGCTCGGAGGGAAGCAGCTCGTAGAGGCGCAGCCAGGTGTCGGGATTCCTGAAGAAGCCGGTGACCCTGACCGACAGCGCCCGCAGCAGCCGCTCCATTTCGTGCGCGTCACCAGCGAGCAGGCCCGCATAACCCGTCAACGTCCCCACGCCGCGGGCCCGCATCCTGACCTCGATGCGCCGCAGCAGGCAGGATTCCTTGTACCACTCGAAGCCCCCTGCCCCGTGGGTGGAGAGCTGTCGGATCACTTCACCCAATCCGAAATCGCTCACCGGGCCACCCGCAAGCTCTCGAGGTTGGCGCGGGCGAGCTGGTGCCCGGGATTGAGCGCGAGGGTGCGTTCCCAGTGCTGCCGCGCTGCGTCGAGATCGCGACCGCGAAACGCCAGGTTCCCCAGCTTGAAATAGACGTCGTCACCCAGATCCGGCGCGAGCGCGGCCGCGCGGGTGAAGTGCGTCGCGGCCTCTTCGTAGCGCCCGGAGCGGTAGCAGAGATCGCCGAGGTTCTTGTAGGGCTGCGACAGCGTCGGTTCCTCTCCAAGCATGGGCCGGAGCAGAGCCTCGGCTTCCGCATGCGACCCGGTGGCTTCGAGCAGGACGGCGAGGTTGTTGCGCAGCACCGGATGCTCGGGATGTCGCTCGACGCCCTCCTTCGCGAGGTCGAGCGCGCTGTCGAGGTCGGCGCTCTCCGCGGCGGCGCGAGTGGCCGCCCAGTACCAGAGCGCGGGAGCGGTGCTCTCGCGGTAGAGCTCCCGGCCCCGCTGCAGCCGCTGCCGCGCCACCTGAGGCTCGCCGCGTTCCAGGGCGAGAACGCCCCAGCCCGTCTGGATCGCCGCGTCTTCGCCGGCCCGGCCGGCCGCCTCGGCGAGAATACTCTCCGCCTGCTCGAGCCGGCCGCGGCGTTCGAGCGCCACCGCGAGATTGAGCAGCAGCGCCGGGCGGGGCCCGCTCCGATCGATCGCCTGGCGAAAGAGATCGGCGGCTTGGTCCCAGTCGTCCTGCCGGGCGGCGATCAAGCCAAGATAGAAGGGCGCGGTCCCCTCGGAGGGACGCAGCTCGCCGACCCGCCGGAACTCGCGCCGGGCTTCGTCCAGCATCCCGGTCCGATAGAACGCCACGCCAAGGTTGCGGTGCTCCTCGATCCGTGCCTCGAGCACGCGAGACGGCGCGGCGGTGGAGGCGGTGCCGACTTTGTGGGCGAGCCCCGCGGTGACCAGGCCGAACAGCGCTTGCGCCGCCTCGAATTCCGAAAGCCCCGACACGTCGATGAGCTGCCGCACGTCGCGCTTGCCGTCGAGCAGCGGCAGCAGCCGGCGCTGGGCTTCCGTGAACGACGCCTGATGGCTCTCGACCTGTCCCGGCAGCACGGCAAAGATGAGATCGAAGCTCGGGATCTTGGCTTCGATCAGGCTCCATTCGTCGACCCGGCGCGCGCCTTCGAGCAGCAGCGACTCGGGATTGATGCGGTCGAGCTGCTCCTCGCCCGACGGTCGCGTGCCCGCTTCGAAGCTGAAACTGCCGGTGGTCCAACTGAAAAGCGCGTAGACCGCCTCTTCGATCTGGAGCCGTACGAAGCGCCGCAGCTCGTCCGGCGAGAGCAGTCCGAGATTCACCAGCAGCTCGCCGATGCGGCGCCCCGGCGCCGTGCCCTGCAGGGTGAGCGCCTGATCGAGCTGCGCGCGCGTGATGGCGCCGCTGGCGAGCAGCATGTCGCCCAGGCGATCGCGCCGGTTGACGATCGCGGCGTAGATGATCCAGCCTTCCTCGAAGTAGATCGACCCGTGCCGCTGGCGATCCGCGACCGAAAGACAGCCGGAGCGGCGGCCCAGAAACAGCAGCTGGATGACGTCCGGGAGACTGGCCTCCTTGAGGCTTCCGCGAATCGCCATCAGCGCAGCTCCGCAATCAGGCGATCGGCCACGCTGGGCCACTGCGCGACCGTTTTCTCTCTACTCTTTACCAGCCCGAGGCCCGGCGACAGAATTCCGCTGGCGTTCCCGGTGCCCGTGCGGCTGCGCCCCACCCGGGAGGCGGAGGGAGACACTACTTCCAGCACCTCGCGCGCCAGTGCGGGGCTCGGCACCACGCGCTGGGCTGCCGCCGTGTTGAGTACCCGCTGCACCATCGCCTGGACTTCGCGAAAGGACTCGGCGGGGCGGCCGGCGAGGTAATCCGCCAGCGCGGCGTCCTGCGCCGCGGCGCTACCCGCCAGGTGGCGCTTCACCACGATGAGCCGGGTCTCCCGATCCGGCGGCGGCAGCTCGACCAGCAGGCCGCCCTGCAGCTGGGTCACCAGCCGCGGCGAGAGCCCGCTCAGCTCCTCCAGCGGTCGCGCGCTGGCAAACACCATCTGGCGCTGGCCCTCGAGCAGCTCGGCGACGAGCTGCGAGAGCTCTTCTTGGACGCGGCGCTCTTCCAGCATCAGGTGCAGGTCGTCGAGAAGGAACGCGCCGACCCAGCGATAGCGGTGGCGCCAGGTCGCGAGCGCGTCGGCATCGGCGACACCGCGCACCTCCGCCGCAAAGGCCGGAGCGCCGAGGCAGGCCACGGGTCCCACGCCGCGCGCGGCGAGGGCGTTGCCCAGCGCGTGCACCATGTGACTCTTGCCGGTGCCCGGGGCGCCGACGATGAGCAGCGGGGAGTAGCGCCGGCCCGGCTCGCCGATGATGTCGCGTCCCGCGAGGAGGACGAGTCGGCTCGCCGGCCCGCCGGCCAGATCTTCCCAGCGATACTGCGCCAGCGGCGCCGACAGCGGGGCGGCGCGCGAGCGTGCCTGCTCCACCAGCGAGCGAGCCGCGGCCAGCTGATCCGGGTCCCGAAACACCGCCGCGCCGGCGAGATCGGGAGCCAGGGTCGCCGCCTCGGTGGCCAGCGCGAGGATTGCCGCGGCATCCCGCTCATAACCCGCGAGCACGAGCTCGGGATCCGCCGCCACCTCCTGCTCCAGCAGCTGCTCCAGTCGCGCCGTGCGCAGCCCGGTCTCGGTCCAGCGCGCCAGGGCCTCGCCGATGCGGCGGCGCCAGCGATCCACCTGCTCCGAGACGCCGGCTTCGACGTCGGAGAGGAACTGGGAGAACTCGTCCGGGTCGGACGCTCGCAGTGCCAGCCGCGCGGCCTCGGCCGCTACCGGGACCGGAGCGCGCGGCGGCGGCGCGGCCGTCCGCCCGTCCGCCCGTCCGACGCCAATCAGCGTCAAGCAGTCTTCCGGTGACAACGGCACCGCGCTGGCCTCCTGAAACGCGCTCAGCCGGGCCAGCGCGCCGGTGTAGTCGCGCAGGGAGGAGAACTCCGCCGTGGCGATCGCGCGCAGGACCGCTTCGGAAAGACGTCCCGGCAGCGCGCTACCGTGACGGCGCAGGATCGTGAGTCGCGCTTCGGCGCCCGGCAGCGTGAGCTGGACCGTGGTGCCCTCGGCGAGGCGGCGCAGCAGACGCGCGTCAAGGCCGGACAGCTTGGCGAGCGGACGCGAGAGCGTCACCACGACTTCGCGCCCGGCGCTGCGGCGGGCATCGAGGACATCGGCGACCAGCCCCTGCGCGTCGCGAAAGCGCGCCAGCCGGTCGAGGTCGTCGAACAGCAGGAGATCGGCGTCCACCAGCTCCGCGCGCGCTGCCTCGCCGCGTCCCGCAAGCTGGGCGTGGCGCTGCTGCTCCACCAGCGCGTCGGGGTCGAGCAGCTCCACCCTGGCGCGGGGATGGCTGGTCTGCAGCCGGCCCGCGATGGCCC
>CAYNNS010000178.1:0-6795 GCA_964398345.1 uncultured Gemmatimonas sp.
TGTGGGTGGACGAGACCGAGCGGCGGAGCTGGTTCCTGTTCGAGACGAGCCGGCGGGAGGAGACCGCGGGCCATTAGACGCCCGCCTGTCACCGCCCGCTAGCGGCGGCGGACCTCCCAGCTACCGGTCCGCCCGCTCCGCTCAATAGCCCACCCCGCGGCCAGCTCCAGCTTCCAGCCCTCGCCCGCAATTGGCGGGTTAGGGGCGTTCGCGGGTACCGGGACCACGACCCGGACGACGTCCACCCCCGAGCGCACCAGCAGCACGCCGCCTGAGTTGACCGTGAGGATTCCCCAGCCGTCGGTGATTTTGGCGGACTCGTAGGTCGTCCCGATTCCCGGCAATGGCGTCACCGCGGTGGGATCGAAACTGTAGCCGACCTGCGGGCTGGCCGGGAGCGTCAGTGTGGGTCCGTCCACCAACTGGGCTTTCAGGCGCGCTTCGGTTGCGGCGATCCGCTCGGCCCGCGCGCTCTCCTGCGCGATGATCCGGCGGCCGCCGTAGCGCAGCGCGCGCTGCTCGGCGCCCCGCCCCGCGGGATCGACGCTGAACCCGTAGGCCTTGCGCAGCAGCTCGCTGAGATCGCTGCCGCTGGTCAGGCCGCGGCGCCAGGAAACGCCCCGCTCGTCGAGCAGCACGCCGTAGGCCGGTCCCGAGGCGTAGGCGAAGCTCCGGGAGTAGCTGTCCTGCTGCTCCCGGTTCGCGAGCTCCACCGCGGCGCGATCCGCCAGCAGCTCCGCCGGCAGCCCGCTCAGCTTGAGTCCGGTGTACTCGGCGAGCCCTTCGTTGAGCTCGAGCGCGCGCTCCTCCGCGGCGGCGTTCGGGAAGAGCGACCGGCGCCGCCCGCGAAACAGCAGCGCGTCTTCCAGCGCCGCGCTGCGCTCCGATCCCTTTCGGATCAGCGCCTCGCCGAGGGCGCGCCATTCCAGCCGGGTCCAGATCCGCCCGTCACGCGTGGCCAGGTGCTCATTGACCGCGTCGCTGAGGATGATGCCGAGCTCGGGCTCGATGCGGTGGAACATCTCGTGGAAGGCGAGCCGGCGGCGCGCATAGCCGTCGCTCGGGAGCGGCCACATGATCATGGTCCAGCGCTCCCCGCCCCACCGCATCGCGGTATTGGAGATCGGCTGCTCCGCCGGCCAGGAGCCGGTGAAGAGCCCGTCGCTCCGCGTGAGCACTCCCGCGCTGTCCAACCGATTGGCCGCGACGAAGCGGCTCCCGGGATCGACCAGCAGCAGCGGGCCATAGAGGCGCACGCCCCAGAGCTTGCCATCGTCAACGGCGCTGGCGGTGGCCAGCTCGGCGACATACTCCTGGGCCAGCGTCAGATCGATCGGGGCCGGTGCGCCTGGGTCCGGCGCGGGGCGGCCCGCCCAGCGAATACCGCCCTCGGGAGTCAAGGTGATCTCGAGATCGCCGGCCCGCCCCTGACGCCGCGGCCCGGCTCCGAGCAGCGTGATCCGGGCCCCCGATTGCATCACGCGGGCGAGGGGGAAGGGCTGCTCATCCAGGGTGGCTTCGAGCACTCTGCCCTGTCGCAACTTGAGCGTGAACGCCCCCGCCGCGTCGCGGGCCGCGATGCCGTAGGGTCCGGTCGGGAGGCCATCGTCCGCGGGGAGCGAGCCGGCGGCCAGCGTCGCCACCAGCAACCCGCTCAGAACCCATTGCTTCGGCGTCCAGCTCCGCATTCGGGACTGGCGCAGGCAGACGCTCAGAAGATCGAGCCAGCCCCTGCTGGCGGCATACCGCGCACCGTGTCGCTCGCTCCGCCGGGCGCGCAGCTCCTCCAGATCGCCGGCCAGCTCTTCCTGGCGCGCCGGATCGCACAGCCAGCCGATCAGCGTGGCGGAGAGCTTCATGAGCGGGCGGGAGCGCCGATGGCTTTCCAGAGCCGGCCGCGCACCGCGCGCACTTCGGCGAGCGCCCGCGCCCCGCTGGCGCTGATCCGGAAGTTCCGCTTGCGCTTGCCGCCACGCTCCGCCGTAGCCGGCCCCAGCCGGGAAGCGACCAGTCCCTTGCGCTCGAGGCGGTCGAGCGTCGCGTAGACCGCGCCGACCGAGACGCGGTCGCCGGTTTCTTCCTCCAGGCGCTCCTGGAGGGTGACGCCGTAGCCGGCGCCGCGGAGACTCGCCACCGCGAGCAGCACCAGCTCTTCGAAGCCGCCGAGTCGTTCGTCCATGTCGGATATTATATACATTCTAGAATAAAGTGCAAGGCAACGTTCGCGCGATCGGGGGCATCCAACTCCACGTCCCCCACCCGGAGTCTCCCATGCGCCTGCGCTGCGGCCTAACCGCCGCGATCCTCTGCCTGACCACGTCGCTCTCCGCCCAGGGCTCCCGCGTCGCGGACTGGCGTGCCGACATCGACAGCCTCGCGGCCCGGATCGTACGCATCCATCCGCGGCCCTGGGCGCACATTACGCCGGGAGCCTTTACCCGGCGGGTGGCCGCCTTACGTGCCACGCTCGGCGCCCGGACCGACGCCGAGATCCTGGCCGAGCTGATGCGGATCACGGCGCTGCTCGAGGATGGGCACACGGCGCTCACCGATCTGGGCCCGGCGGCGGGAACCTGGTACCCGCTGCGGCTGCAGCTCTACGCGGACGGGCTGTGGATCACCGCGATCACCCCCGAGCAGGCCCGCTTCGCGGGTGCACGCGTGCTGGCCCTGGGCAGCGTCAGCGCGGACACCGCCGTGGCCCGGATCGTCGCGCTCACGTCGGGTGACAATGCCCTCGGCCGGCGCGAAGGCGTCGCGAACCTCGCGAACGCGCTACTGCTCCGGGCGCTCAAGATCAGCAGCGACGATTCGCTGTTGCCGCTGCAGACCGACCGCGGGTCGCTCACCCTCAAGGCCGTGAGGACCGGCAAGGGGGACGTGAGCTGGTGGCAGTTCGGCGAGATGTTCGGTCCCGCGGGGATCCCCCTGGTGACGGCCTTCGGCGGGCGCGACGGCCCCGCCTATCGCGACCCGGCAAAGAACCTGGACTTGCCCCTCCATCTGCGCGGCCGCCGAGCCTACTGGTGGACGGTGTTGCCAGCGGACAGCACGGTGTACTTCGCGCTGAACAGCGTGACCGGGCAAAGCAGCTTCTCGCAGTTCACGCTGCTTCAGGAGCTGGGGCAGGCCGTTGCCCACGTCGACAGCGCTCCCGCGGCGACGACGCGGTTCATTCTCGACCTGCGCTACAACTCGGGAGGCAACGGGGCGCTCACGCATGCCATCGTCAACCAGTTCGTGAGGCGGGAGGCCAGCATCGGGCGGCGGGGTCGGTTCTTCGTCATCACCGGGCGCAAGACCTTCAGCGCCGCGGCGGGCACGGTCTTCGATTTACTCGATCACACCTCCCCCGTGCTGGTAGGCGAGCCGATGGGCGTCGCGTTCAACTCGTCGGGAGATCCGGCGACCTCGACGCTGCCGCGGCATGGCATCAATCTGATCATCTCGACGCGCAGCACGCTCACGTCGACGCTCGACTCGATCCGGATGGTGCCGGTCCAGGTGCCGGCGACCATGACCGGCGTGGACTACTTCGCCGGGCGCGATCCGGCCCTCGCAGCGATCCTCGCTGCGCCGGCCCCGTATCCCGAGGTGTTGGGCACGCTCGAGGAGCGGGGCGCAGCGGCCGCGCGGGAGCTCTGGCAAACGCAGCGGGCACGCTTTGGCGGCATTGCCTGGTGGCAGCCGTTCACCTGGGGGGAGATGAACGACCTCGCTTACCGGCTGCTCGAGGGGAAGCGAACGGCGGACGCAATCGCCGGGTTCGAGCTGAACACCGAGTGCTATCCGGCGCGGTGGGATGCGTGGGATTCGCTGGGCGACGGCTATCGCGAGGCAGGACGCCGCGGGGATGCGGTGGCCGCGTACGGTCGGGCCCTCAAGCTCGCGCCGGACAACTGGAACGCCGCGTACCAGAAGCGCATGCTGAAGGAGCTGTCGGGGCCGCCGGGCTAACTTGGGAGAGACTTACTGTTAGAGCTTGCCGAGCGCGATGGCGAGTCCGGCGAGTGGGATGACGGTGCCGGCCCAGAAGAGAAACATCCATTTGACGAGATCGGCGCGCTGATCGGCCATTTCGCGACGCAGCTCGGCAAGGCCCCTCTCCAGCCTGGCCTCGAATCGAGCATAATAGAGATCCGCAACCTCGCGAACCGCTGCCCGGTTCACGCTCGCAGCCTCGTCCCACCACGAGAACAAGTCATTGGTGGCGTCCTCGCCCAGAGTTTCGTGGAGACTCTGGAGCAAGCGCATCGTCACTGCCATGCTCCAATGTGGAAGGTACGCTCGGCGTTGCAGCAATCCAAGTAGCGCGACGAGGTTACAGAATCACGCAGCGATAACAAACGGGATAGCCGCGGGCACCGGGTGAGGAGGATAAGGAACCCCGGCGCCGCGACTACCCGCCGCGGGCTCACGCCGCGGCTACGCCACCTGACGGCGGCGTCTCCCCACCTCCGCCCTTGGGCGACTCAACGGGGCTGGGCACCGACCGCGGCCCAATGACCCGGATCGCCTCCCAAACGCGGAGCAGATCGGGACTGCCGCGGAGCGTGAACCGATACACTCCGTCGAGCACTCCGACCGCTCTCCCCACCTGGTCCGCCAAGTCTTCGAGCTCGCCGAGCGCCCGGATACGCTCCTGGCGTCCGGCGCGACCCGAACCCATGGCTTCGTCGAACTGGGCCATTGTTGCACCCAGCGCAGTGAGGATCTCCTCGTTCAGCCCTTTGCGGGCCATCAACTCCTTGTTCGCCTCGGCCAGGGCGATCATCTGCCTGGTGCCCGAGAGGAAGGTGGCGTGGGTCGCATCGGAACTGCGGAGGTAGAACTTGCCGGCCAGCTTGGGGTCTTCCTCGCCGGCGAGCCGGCCGATCGTGACGAGGTGGTGCAGGAGCTCGAACTTCGTTGATCGCCGCAACATGCTCTTGCGGTTGGTCGCCGAGAGTTCCTCCAGGCGACCGGCGCGCTCGGCATTCTGAGCCACGTCGGCCTTCCGGAGCAGCTCGTCCAGCTCCGCGGCGGCATCTTGCGCCGTTGCGGCATCGGACGGATGGGCCTTGCTGAACTCCCGCACCCGGGCGCCCATCTCCAGTTTCCTGCGTACTTCCCTACGCATATCAGGGCCCTCCATGGGCCCGTACTTCGCGGGACGACGGTCGGGCGCCGGCTCGCATGGGACTACAGTGAGGCCGAGCGACCCCCGACGATCGCGTCGGCGCGGGCGGTAGATGCATCGGGCGTGCCATGCGCAAACGGCGGCTAACACGCGATGATGCGTGCGGCTAACCCGTTATGGGCCAAGGGCGAGGGGGTGATATGCAGTTCCGGTGTGTTCATCTTGCGAACGGTGCGAGTCTCTTCCAGAGGACGGTTTACTTCCCGCAGAGAACGAGGTTGTCCTCAGGCGAAGCGTGTTTGGGGCAGCGCGGGGCGTGTTTGGTGAGCGGCGGGGTGGAAATCTCCCGCCGCATGCACGGTATGGGGACTGGCGTAGAGGGTGGGGTGACCCGCGTTGACGGTACGGCACGAAACGTTGACGGTATGGCGAGGGACGTTGAGGTTATGGCCGACGGCGTTGAGGGTACCGTCGAGCGTGTTGATGGTATGGCCAATCGCGTCGATGGCATCGCGAAGGACGTTGAGCGTACGGCGCATGATGATGACGGTAGGGCGACCGGTGTTGTGGATAACTTCCGCGGTGATGACGCTACGGAGAGTGGCGTCGAGGGTATGGTCAACGGTGATGAGGGTGCGGTCAGGGGCGTCGAGGGTACGGACCAGAGCGTTGACGGTATGGTCTCCGGCGGTAGTCTTGGGGCTGGATGATGAGCGCTTGCGCTCCTCGCGGTGTTCACCGCATGGGCGCGGGGTGCTCTTCTGGAGGTGTCTGTGACGAGCTCAGTGCGATTGAACGACCCGGTGGTAGAGTTCTCCCCGTGGGTTCCGTGGCGCGAGCGACAATCTCTGCGGACTGGCGAACCAACGATGGGAGTGTACTTGTGGGCCCATTTCAAGACTCCTCCTCCACCGGAGGCTGGGCACTAGCCAGTTCTGCCGGAACAGGTTATCTACGTGGGCGAAACCAACGACCTCGAAGTTCGCCCACTAGGCGATCGCCCGCACGATAATTTGGCCAAGTACCGCCGCGAGTATCACGATGATCAGGATCTTGAACAGCTGAATCTATCGGTCTGCCGGATAGAGCAGTTTCGACCGAAGGATCATCGCTGTCACGCGATGCGGGCGTTTACGCGATTTCTCGAAGCGCGCATCGGATGGGAATATGCGCGACAGTTCGGCAGGCGTCCCAGGCTGGATTACAAGAGAGGGAAGGATGAGTTCACTCGCGAACGGCCTATCTCCTGATCTCAGAGTGCGTTAGACCAGCGACAGTCCGGCTGCCGAGAGCTATGTTCTAACGCGGGATTCGCTGCCTCCTGACCAAAGCACCTGGTTAACCGCAGGGCTCCGGGCGTACCGCCAGAGATCGGCGGTCGCAAACACACCTAAGGGGCTACCACCTGCCACAAGGAGAAGAACCAAGCAGACGCGGTAGGCTCGGTTCGCAGATTCAAAGAAGTTCATTGCTGAATTCCCCACCTGCATCGTCGGCCCTGCTACCTTGGAGAGTGGATTGGTGACCCGCGCGGAAGGTAATACAAAGTGGGGTTTCGAGCCGCCAAGACTGAAGACCTGATTGTGAGAATTCCCCTCGCGTGGCTCTACGGCTGGACATTATCGGAGATGGCTCCGTACCGCTTCGCCGCCGCGGTCCTCCTGCTGGCGCTCGGG
>CAYNNS010000179.1:0-6784 GCA_964398345.1 uncultured Gemmatimonas sp.
AGTTCTACGCGTCGCTCCGGCTCGATATCCGCCGCATCGGTCCGGTCAAGGAGCGGGAGGCCGTGATCGGCAACCACGTGAGGGTCAAAGTGGTGAAGAACAAGGTGGCGCCGCCCTTCAAACAGGCGGAGTTCGACGTGATGTTCGACGAGGGGATCAGCCACACCGGCCTGGTCGTCGACCTCGCCACCGAGGCGAACATCATCCAGAAATCGGGGGCGTGGTATTCCTACGGCGATCAGCGCATCGGCCAGGGCCGCGAGAATGCCAAGCTCTTCCTCAAGGACAATCCGACGCTCATGGCAGAGGTCGAAAGCCGGGTGAAGGAATTCCTGGGGATGCGTGCGTCGGCCGTGGTCGATGACAGCGAGCCCGAGTGAGTCCAGCAGCCGCGTGATCGGTGGGCTCAGCGCCGATCCGCGGCGGCCCGACTGCATCCGGATTCTGGTGCAGGGCCGCCCGCTGCTCACGATTCCCCGGCACGTTGCCGCGGCCGAGGGGCTGGTGCCGGGAGCCGTGCTCGGAGAGTCCCTGTTTACCCGCTTATGTGCCGCCGCCGATGCCGAGGCCGCGTTCCGGACCGCCCTGAGGTTTCTGGAACGCCGGCCCTTTGCCCAACGCGACCTGACACGCCGGCTCGTCCTCAAGGGCCATTCACCCGCGGCCGCCGCCGCCGCGCTCGAGCGGGCGGGCAGCCTCGGCCTCGTCGACGATGCGCGCTTCGTGCCGCACTACGTCGAAACCCGTGCGGCCCGGGGACGCGGCCCCTTGCGTCTCCGCCGCGATCTCGCGGCGCTGGGCGTCGAGCGCGAGCTGGTAGACCGCACCTTGGCCGTCGCGTTTCCGGAGGGCGCCGAAGCGCCCGAAGTCGAACGCCTCGCGCGCAAGCGGCTGCTGCAGCTCGGCAGCTTGCCGCGGTCCGTGCTGCGCCGGCGGCTGCTCGCGTTTCTCGCGCGGAGGGGCTTTTCCGGCGCGCTGGTGCAGCGCACGGTGATGACGCTGGTCCGCTAGGTAGGGCGCTATATTTTCGCGGATGGAATCCGCGAGAATCCGGCGTCTCTTCCTCGACTTTTTCGTCGCCCGGGGCCACCGTGAGGTGGCCTCGGCTTCGCTCGAACCCAAAGACGACGCCACCCTGCTGTTCACCAACGCGGGGATGGTGCAGTTCAAGCGCACCTTCCTCGGGCTGGAGCCCCGCGACTACGTGCGGGCCACGACCTGCCAGAAGTGCGTGCGGGCCGGGGGTAAGCACAACGACCTCGAGCAGGTCGGGCTGACCAAGCGGCACCAGACCTTCTTCGAGATGCTGGGCAACTTCTCCTTCGGCGACTACTTCAAGCGCGAGGCGATCGGGTTTGCCTGGGAGTTCGTCACCTCCAAGGAGTTCCTCGGGATCGCCCCCGAGCGGCTGCGGGTGAGCGTGCTGCACTCCGACGCGGAAGCTCGCGTGTTATGGCGCGAGCTCGCGGGCATTCCCGATCACCGCATCTACGGGCTCGGAGAGAAGGACAACTTCTGGCAGATGGGGGAGCCCGGCCCCTGCGGCCCCTGCTCGGAGATCTATGTCGGTCTGGGCCCGCCGGCGGGCTGGCACGGGCGCCTCGACCGCGAGCGCCTCGAGGCCCTGGCCGAGGGCGATCGTTTTCTGGAGATCTGGAACCTCGTCTTCATGCAGTACGATCGCGCGGCGGACGGTAGTCTCACGCCGCTGCCCAAGCCCTCGGTCGATACCGGCGCGGGGCTGGAGCGCCTCTCGGCCGTGCTGCAGGGCCAGGACGACACCTTCCACAGCGATCTCTTTCTGCCGCTGCTCGACGAGGTCGGCCGTCTCGTGGGGGTTCCGTACCCGCGCAGCCTCAGCGGTCCCGGCGCCTCCTATCGCGTGCTGGCGGATCATGCCCGCGCGGTGAGCTTTCTCCTCGCGGACGGCGTCTATCCCAGCAACGAAGGCCGGGGCTATGTGGTGCGACGGATCTTGCGACGGGCGGTGCGCCACGCCTGGCTGCTCGGCAGGCGCGAGCCGACGCTCGCACCGCTCACGGCGATCGTGGTGCAGCGCATGGGAGATGCCTACCCCGAGCTGGTGCGCCACCGCGCCGACATCGCGCGCTGGACCGAGGCGGAAGAGCTGCGCTTCTTCGAGACGATCGAAGGGGGGCTACGCCGGCTCGACGAGCTCTTCGATGCCGGATTCGACACGATTCCCGGCGCGGATGCGTTCCGGCTCTATGACACGTACGGTTTTCCGGTCGATCTCACCCAGCTGATTGCCGCGGAACGCGGTGTGACAGTCGATCTCGCCGGCTTCGAGGCCGCGCTCGAGGAGCAGCGGCAACGTTCCCGCGCCCCCAAGGACGGCGGGGTGGGCGCGCGGCCGGCGCCAGGCGGCCGGCGCGGCAAGGGGCCGAAGTGGCACGTGCTGCGGCGCGGCAAACAGAAATTCGTCGGCTATGAGGCCACCGAGGCGGAAACCGAGCTGCTGGCCTTTCGCCAGCAGGGCGACCGGGTCGAGCTGATCCTCCGGGAGAACCCCTTCTATCTGCAGGGCGGCGGCCAGGTCAGCGATAGCGGCCAGCTGCGCGGCATCGGCTGGCAGATCCCCGTCGAGGAGGTCCGCCGCGAGGAACGGGGCACTGCGGTGGTGGGCGCGTTTCCCGGGAGCTTCGAGCCCGGCGCTGTGATCGCCGCCGTCGACGCCTCGCGGCGGCACGACATCGAGCGCAACCACAGCGCGACGCACCTGCTGCACGCGGCGCTGCGCCGCCATCTCGGTGGCCACGTCCGCCAGCAGGGATCCCTGGTGGCTCCCGATCGCCTGCGCTTCGACTTCACCCACCACGGCCCTATCGAGCCCGCGACCCTCGAGCTGATCGAGCGCGACGTGAATGCCGAGATCTGGGCCAACCATGCGGTCGTCACCCGGCAGATGGCGTACCCCGATGCGATTGCGCTCGGGGCCATGGCGTTTTTCGCCGACAAGTACGGCGAGGTCGTGCGGGTGGTGCGGATGGGTGACTCGATCGAGCTCTGCGGCGGAACCCATGTGGGAAGCACGGGCGCGCTCGGGCTCTTCCGCTTCACCCAGCAGGGCGGGGTCGCCGCGGGGGTACGCCGGGTCGAAGGAGTGACCGGTCCCGGGGCGTACCAGGCGCTCGCGGAGATCGACCACAGACTGCGCCAGGCGAGCGAGCTGCTCCGGGCGAATCCGGAGCACCTAGGGCGGCGCATCGAGCAGCTGCTCGCGGACCGCGAGAAGCTGGAAGCTCGGCTGCAGGACCTGGTCCGCCGCGGCGCCGGGAGCACGGACGGCGGCGCCGGCGAGGAAGTCGAGATCGGGGGTGTGCGGGTTATGCTCGGCGACACCACCGCGGAAAACCGCGACGAAATCGGTCAGCTCGCCGATCGCTTCCGCGCCGGGCGCCAGAACGCCGCGCTCATCCTGTTCGGCACCGCCGGCCGGGGTGCGATCCACGTTGCCCTGACCGATGACCTGGTGCAGCGGGGCCTCAAGGCGGGCGATCTGCTCAACCGGATCGCGGCGGTGAGCGGCGGGAAGGGAGGCGGTCGTCCCAGCTTCGCGTCGGGCAGCGTGGGCGACCTCGCGCGGCTTCCCGCGGCGCGGGAGGCCGCCGCGCGACTCGCAGGGGAATGGCTGGCCTCGGGGTGACCGCCCCGCCGGCCTGGTTTGACGAGCACACCCGCGGCGCTCCCGCGCCTCTCTGCCAGCGGGCGGCCCACTACCTCTCGGAACGCCGCGAAGCGGGTCTTGCCGAGCGGCTCGCCGCTGCGGCCGGTGCGGCGCTCGAACGGGTGCTCGGACAACGGGGCGATCGCGCGGCCGCACTCGACCTGCTCGCGGCGGACGCACTGCTCACCCTGGCCCTGCAGGCCCGCGCGCTCGAACAGCCGGACAGCCTCGCCGCCTTCGCGGCCGCGATTCTCACCCGGAGTTCGCGCCCGTGATCGACCTCCACTGTCACCTGCTGCCGGGAGTCGATGACGGCTCGCGCAGCATCGAGCAGTCCCTGCGGGTGCTGGAGGCGATGCGCGAAGGCGGCGTCACCGCCGTGTGCTTGACGCCGCACCATAGCGTCGGACGGCTCGCCGAGGGTTTGCCGCTGGCGCACGACCTCGCTTTCGCCGAGCTCAGCGCGCGCGCGCCGAGTGCGATCGCACTCTATCGCGGCGTGGAGCTGATGCTGGACCGTCCCGTCCCTGCCGATCTGCTCGAGCATCCCGGCATCCGGCTGGGCGACTCGCGCTGTGTGCTGGT
Organism: uncultured Gemmatimonas sp.; assembly: GCA_964398345.1. GTDB lineage: Bacteria > Gemmatimonadota > Gemmatimonadetes > Gemmatimonadales > GWC2-71-9 > JABFSM01. Next base: position 4,274 of record CAYNNS010000179.1, read on the forward strand.
GGAATTCACCCGCGGAGTGGCGGTGCCCGCGATCAGCAATGCGCTCCGCCAGATCAGCCAGCTCGGACTGCTGCCGCTCCTCGCTCATCCCGAGCGCTACACCGGTTGCCGGCCCGCCGCGGTGCAGGAATGGAAAGCCGCCGGCGCGCTGATGCAGGTCGACGCGACCACGCTGCTGACGGCCCGGGGCCGCGGCCAGCGAGCCCGCGAGCTGATCGCCCACGGCCTCGCGGACATCATCGCCGCCGACAACCACGGCGACGACCGGATGATCGGTGCCGGGTATCGCTATCTGTGCGAGCAGGGAGGGGAACACCAGGCCGATCTCCTGGCCCGGCGCAATCCCGCGGCGTTACTTGCAGACGAGAAGCCCGAGCCGGTGCCGCCCCTGACACTCAAGACGCCGCTGTTCGACCGGCTGAAACAGCTTCTGGGAGAAGACGAATGATTGCACTCACCGGCCAGCGCGTGCTGATCACCGGCGGCTCGCGGGGGATCGGGCGGGCTGCGGCGCTGCTCTTCGCGCAGGCGGGCGCCGACGTCGGCATCACCTATCACACCCGGCTGGGCGAGGCCGAGGCGGTCGCGCGCGAAATCCGCGCCCTGGGCCGCCGCGCGTTCGTGGCCGGCGGCGATCTCAGAGACCCCGCGGTCGTGACCCAGGTGTTTCGCGAGTGCAAGACCGCTTTCGGTGGACTGGATTGCTTCGTCGCGAACGCAGGGATCTGGCCGGTCGAGGACGTGGCACTCGGCAAGCTCAGCGAAGGCCGCTGGCGCTCGACCATGGCGCAGAACCTCGACGCGGTCTTTCTCACGACGCGCGCCGCGCTGGCCCAGCTCGGCAAGGGCGGCCGCATCGTGCTGGTGTCGAGCACGGCGGGGCAGCGCGGCGAGGCCTTCCACGCCGACTCAGCCGCGACCAAGGGCGCGCTGATCTCGCTCACCAAGTCGCTCGCGGTCGAATGCGCCCCGGATATCACGGTGAACTGCGTCGCACCGGGTTGGGTGGACACCGAGATGAGCGCACTCCCTTATGCTGACGGCGGCCGCGAGCGGATCGCCGCCACCATCCCGCTCAAGCGTATCCCGCCAGCGGAAGACATCGCCGGGCCGATTCTGTTCCTCTGCAGTCCGTTGGCGCGCCATGTGACGGGCGAGGTGCTCAACGTCAACGGCGGCAGCGTGCTGTGCGGATAGGCGGATGATCCACCTGCTGGCGACCGGAGGGACTATCGCCATGCAGCGGAGCGCCTCGGCGGGGGGCAACCTGCCGGCGCTCGATGCCCGCGGGTTACTCGAGCTCGCCGGGAGCCCCGCAAGCTCCGCGACGATCCGGGTCGAGGACTGGGAGCGGCTCCCCGCCGTCCATCGCGGACCGGAGCGGATGTGGGCGTTGCGATCCCGCATCGCGGAACTGCTCGAAGAGCCCGGACTGACGGGGATCGTCGTGACCCACGGCACCGACACCCTCGAAGAAATCGGCTACCTGCTGGCCCGGACGCTCGCTCCCGCGCCGCCGATCGTGCTCACCGGAGCCATGCGCACCTCGAGCGACGCCGAGTGGGACGGTCCCCGGAACCTGCGCGATGCGATGCGCGTCGCCGCCGACCCCGAGAGTCGAGGACGCGGCTGTCTGGTGGTCTTTGCCGGGCGCATTTTGCGGGGCCGCGACGCCGTCAAGCTCGACGCCTTTGCTCCCGACGCCTTTCGCTCGATGCATACGGAGCAGCTCGGCAGCGTGGACGAGAGCGGAGTGCGCTATGCGCGCCCTCGCGAGCCAGACACTCCGGCTCTCGCCGCCACGCATCTCAACGCCCCGGTTGCGCTGATTCCGCTCGTGCTTGGAGATGACGGCGGTCTTATCGAGCTGGCCCGGCCGCGGTTTGCCGGCCTGGTGCTGGAGGCGTTCGGCCGGGGCAACTGTCCTCCGGGTATCCTGCCGGCGGTGCAGCGCTGGCTCGACGATCACAAGCCTGTGGTGCTGGCCAGTCGTTGTCCGTACGGCGAAGTCGGTGGGGAGTACGTGTTCGAGGGCGGCGGTGGTCAGCTCCTCCGCTTTGGCGTGGTCCCTGCCGGGCCGAGGGCCGCGTCGCTCGCCCGGCTCGAGCTCGCGTTGTGTCTCTCGGCCGGGGTGGCCTATGGCGGAGGCGCTCCGTGACTCTCCAGCCGGTCGAGCCGATGCCGCTGCCGCCCGCCGTGCTCGAGATCGCCCGCACCCTCGAACAAGCCCGCTTCGAGACCTGGTGCGTCGGAGGCGGCTTGCGTTACTGGCGGCCGGCCCCCAAGCAGGCCACGGTGGTGCCCATCCCGCGGCCCTTCCAGACCAGCTCCGCCCCTAGCGTCTGGACATACCGCAACGCCTCCCCGTCGACGTCGGCCGCCGGCACATAGATGTAGTCAAGGGAATCGAACACCGGCCACCTCATACCCGGAACCGAAGGTTCCGCCGACTCGGACCGCACCGCGGTCAACGACATCTGAGCACAGGGGCGGATCAGCGCGCCACCGTCC
>CAYNNS010000180.1:0-6762 GCA_964398345.1 uncultured Gemmatimonas sp.
GCGGTATAACAGGCGCTTGGAGCTGGCGGGGCCCAGCAGCGCTTCGGCCGCCGCGGACAACGATATCTTATAGGAACGCGGCGGCCTCAGCCTGGGCCCCGCAGCTCAAGAGCAGGTCGTTAGGTGGCAGCCCGATTACAGGATTGACAACATGTTCAGGAACACTGCTCGAGGTAGCCCTGTCTCATATTGGCACCTTGTCTTCTTCGCTCTGAGCGCTCGCATCATGGTCCCGGCACCAGCAGCCGCTCAGCGAACACTGATCGTGCGCGGCACGAACTACGCCTTTCAAGCACCAGATACCGTGGCGGCCGGACCCGTCATGTTCGTATTCGAGAACGGCGGAACTGTGCGGCATGAGCTGGTCATTGTTCGACTCAGGCCCGGACATACCCTCGCCGACGTGAGGGCGGCACAGACCGTAGAGGAGCGCCAGCCCCACTACGAGGCCGTAATTGGGGTGCTCGCCGCCAATCCCGGACAGCCTGCCCCTGCAAGACTGCTCACCGAATTGACAAGAGGTGAGACCTACGCCCTCATGTGCAATTTGCGTGATTCCGCTGATAAGCCGTCGCACCTGGCACAAGGCATGGGTCACATGCTTCACGTGCGATAGCAGGCTACTGACTTGGAGCTGGCGGGGCCCAGAAGCGCTCCGGCCGCCGCGTCGACGGGTATTGACAAGGCCAGCGGTTCAATCGCATCTTCCCATCGTCTATCGATGGGACTATCCTTGATGCCCCAATCTCCCGAGTTGCTTCCCGGTACCCTGGATCTCCTCGTCCTCCGGACACTCGCCCGCGGCCCGTCTCACGGCTACGGAATCGCGCAGCGACTCAAGGAGGTCTCGCGGGAGGTCCTCCAGGTGGGCGAAAGCTCCCTGTATCCCGCCCTTCAGCGCTTGCTGCTCGACGGACACGTGAAGGCCGAGCGGGGCCTCTCCGAGAACAACCGCCGGGCGCGGTATTACACACTCACCGCGACCGGACGGAAGCAGTTGGCGCTCGAGCGGGAGGAATTCGAGCGCATGGTGATCGCGATTCACACCGTCCTCAAGTTTGCCTGAGGCTCCCATGCGTCTCGTTCGCCAACTTCGGTATTGGTGGCGGCGCCGCGCGCTCGACCGGGAGCTCGCGGCGGAGCTCGATTTCCATCGAGAAAGGATAGAGCAAGACCTTATCGCGCGGGGCATGAGCCTCGCAGACGCGCGTGACGCGGCGCGCCGGGTCATGGGAAACGAGACGTACATGCGGGAGGAGTCGCGCGCGGTCTGGATTGCACCGTGGCTCGAGAGCGTTTGGCAGGATGCGACGTACGCCGTCCGCGGCTTGCGCGCGCGCCCCGGCTTCACCGCTGTCGCGGTGCTCTCCCTCGGCCTGGGAATCGGTGCCAGTACCGCCATCTTCAGCGTCCTTGACTCGCTGATCCTCCGACGGTTGCCGGTGCGCGATCCTCAGGCGCTGGTCATGCCGGCGATCAGCGAGGTCGATGAGGTGTCGTCGGAGTTCAGCTACCCGGCTTTTCAGCGGCTGCGGAACACCAGCGCCCTCTTCGCCGATGCGGCCGCGATGTTTCACCTCGACAAGTACAACGTCACGGTCAAACGCCCAGGGCTCCAATCCAATCCGGACCCGGACGCCGGGATATTCCGTGCCGAGGTGGTGTCGGCAAACTACTTCTCGACGCTCGGCGTGACCGCAATGCGCGGCCGGACGTTCTCGCCGGACGACGATCGAATCCTCGGCGGTCATGCCATTGCGGTCATCAGTTACGGCTACTGGCAGCGGATTTTCGGCAAGGACGATCGTGCCGTGGGATCCAGCATCACCATTGACAGCGCGACCTACACGGTCGTCGGTGTGGCTCCCCCGGGGTTCACGGGAGAATGGATTGGGCGACCGGTCGATGCGTGGCTGCCTCTCGCCTCCGGAGTCGCGGGGGTGCCGAGAGACTTGTCGGACCCGCGCGCGACCTTTCTCCAGATCCTCGCTCGCCTTCAACCAACGGTGACGGTCACCCAAGCCGACGCGAGGGCCCAAGGACTCTTTCGCCAGATCCAACGAGAGGGCTGGCCATCGCCAAACCCCTATTGGGCTCGCCGTCTCGCGACGCAGCATTTGCTCATCACACCTGCCGCGACGGGTTACTCGCCGCAGCGGCAATCGTTCTCGAAGCCACTCGCCATCCTGATGGCGGTGGTTGGCCTGGTGCTGCTGCTGGCCTGCGCCAACGTGGCCAATTTGCTATTGGCGCGGTCTGTCGTGCGGAGCCGGGAGCTGAGCGTTCGCGTCGCGCTCGGCGCGGGACGGGGCAGGGTGATCCGCCAACTTCTCGTGGAAAACCTGATGCTGGCGATGGCGGGAGCGGCGGTCGGCCTCCTTTTCGCGTTGGGGGGGGCCAATTTCCTGAGCGCGATCGTCTCCTCCGCGCCCGCGCTGATGCGCTCGAATGCCTCCACGATTCCCAAAGCGATTTCGCTCGCCGTCGGACTTGACTGGCACATCTTCGGATTCACTGGCGCGCTCGCGTTGGCCACAGGCCTGCTGTTCGGTGTCGGCCCCGCCGTTCGCGCGTCGACGACCGCTGTTTCGTCGGGGGTCACTACGCGCGGCGCGGGTGCCTCTCGAGGATGGAGGCTGTCGAGGGCACTGGCTATTGCCCAGGTCGCACTCTGCCTGCCGTTGCTGATTGTTGCGGGATTGTTCGTCGGTACGCTCCGGAATCTGAAATCGCAGGACTTGGGCTTCAGCCGTGCTCAGTTGTTGCTGGTCTGGACATCGACTTCCGCGGCGGGCCTTGGCAATACCACCGTCACGCCGCTCGGCGTGAATCTCGGCGTGGCCGCGCGAGAGCGAATCTCGAGATTGCCGGGCGTCATTTCGGCCAGCGCATCGTCCTTCGGGCTCCTGGGTGGTTTGGGCAACAACGACGCCGTACGGGTGACAGTGGAAGGTTACGTTCCCCAACCCGGTGAGGAAGACCCGCCGTTCATGCCGTTCAATCTGGTGTCACCCGGGTTCTTCTCCACCGCGGGCATGACCCTGCTCGAAGGGAGAGACTTCACCGAGGCGGACGATCAAACGGCACCGCGAGTGGCGATCGTCGACGACGTCATGGCCCAGCATTATTGGGGCAAACAGAGCCCCATCGGGAAGCGTCTGCGCATCAAGAAGGATCCCGGATTTCCCGTACAAGTTGTCGGCGTCGTGCGCCACGCCAAGTATTACACGCCGCGCGGCGCCAGCGGTTTCTGGATGTCTGGGATGATGTACCTGCCAGGTCTTCAGGACCGCCATGACGTCACGTCCGCATTGTGCCTGGTGGTTCGCACGGCGAACGATTCGCCCTTGTTGCGCCGCTCGATCGTCACCGAGCTGCGGAATCTCGATCCGAGGTTGCCGGTTCTCGACATCACCTCCGTGGATGAGCAACTGGACAAGTCGCTGGTGACTGAGCGGTTGTTTTCCACGCTGTCCACTGCGTTCGGCCTTCTCGCCCTCTTTCTTGCCTGTTTGGGTTTGTATGGCGTCATTGCGTTTACGGTAGCCCAGCGATCCAATGAGATCGGAATCCGAATGGCGCTGGGCGCGACGAGCCCACTCGTGCTCGGAATGGTCCTGAGGGAGAGCTTGTTGCTCGTGAGCGTGGGCATTGGCGCCGGTCTCGCCCTCGCCTTTGCCTTGACGCGCTTGGTCAGCTCGTGGCTATTCGGTGTCGGCGCAAGGGACCCTGTAACGCTCGTCGGTTCGACGCTTCTCCTGCTCGCGGTCGGCTTGACTGCCGGGTTCCTGCCTGCGCGCCGAGCCTCGCGTGTCGATCCCATGGAGGCGCTGCGTTACGAGTGACGCAGTTTCTGCCCGATGGGCCCCCCCATGAGGCTACCGATGGTCCCGGATGAAATCGCCCCGTCCTCAACCGCTGCCAAACCAGCGTTTGGAGATGTCTGGGCCCCGGCAGCACTTCGGCCGCCGCAAAGACGATATCTTACATAACGCGGCGGCCTCAGCCTGGGCCCCGCCGCTCAAGCGCAAGGCGTTAAGCGGCGCATTGACGACATTCGGGTGTTCTATGACGTCACGGACACGACGGTCGAGATCCTCGCGATCATCTCCAAAACCCAGGCGACGGAGTAGCTTGAAGAGCGTGGTACCGAAGAACCGCGCGGTTCCGCTGGCGAAGGTGAATTGAGGCGTTGCGAGCGAGGAACGGCCGCCCACTCGGCGACGTCGCTTGAAGAGGCGGTCTAACAAGCAAAGGCAGCCGGTCGTTAGACCGCACTACCTGCTTTCAGGAGACACCACGTTGAGCGCAAGAACCCTCGCTTTGGCCACAATCGGCTCCTGCTTTGTTCTTGCGGGTGAGCGCATCGGGTTCGCCAGCGGCAACGAGAGACGACCCTTAGCTGTTCAGCAGCTCTGCAAGTTCACCTCCGCAACTTCGCTAGTCGGCCCGGTCGTCGTTGCCGATCTTCCGTCCGGTGTCTCCAGCGATGGTCGCGGCCCCTACGCGACTGAAGTCGGCAGCGTGCTGATGGACGTCGGGCCGAGAGAGGGGGTAGGCTTGTCGATCCTGCGTCCACCTCGCTCGCTAACCCTGAATCTGACTCACCCAGTTGCCGGCGGGGGCGGAATACCGCGTGGAATGGTTACCGACAGCAATGTCAGGGCAGTCCGCGGGGAACTCGTGCTCCAGACGCAATGGAAAATGGCCGGAGACACGCTGCAGTCTCCATTGGGAATCCGCGTTGGAGACACAGTGAAGGCTGGACAGATAGCCGTCCTCTTTCATATAGACGGACGCTCCCACATCCTGCAAATGGGCCCGCAGCCATATGGGACCTGTCGCGGCGCCGGCCTCCTGCATGGCGCCGGGACGTCACAGGGCACTATCCAGCGTCCAAACTTTGGCACTTGGGTGGTGGATCTGCCTGCAGGAAGCGTGGGGAGACTGTTCGACGTATCGAACGGCCGAAACCGGGCAACGGACCTGGGGACCTACTTCGTTGAGTTGCATTACGAGGTTGTGAACGCGGTACCCCCGGTAGCCGAGGTGCTCCAAGGCATGGCGCGCGAGGAGCGGGCGCCAGCAATCATCGCTCGTTATCGTGTCCTGAGGCGCGATTCTGCGAGGGCGTACTTCTTCAACGAGCAACAGCTCGACGCAGTAGGCTTCTGGCTCTTCGGCAACAAGCGATTTAGCGAGGCGATGAGCATCTTCCAGGTCAACCTCGAAGAGTCTCCACAATCCTCCAATACCTACGAGGCACTGGGCGAGTCGTTTCTCGAATTGGGCGACACATTGCAAGCGATCGCAAGGCTCAGGCGATCGCTCGAGCTCAACGCGAAGAACCAGGACGCGATCAACGTTCTTTCTCGACTCGGCGTCAAGCCGTAAGGTGCCGCGCGTTGCGGCGCCAGCAGCAGAACGCCGAGTCGTTAGGCGCCTGTGCCCGAGCCCAGACCAAGTACGAGTGGGGGTGTCGATGGTCTCTCGATCCCGATTCACCGAGCTGCTCGCGGCATCCGTCATCATGCTCTCCGCGACCGCTTGCGGCGGTCGCTCAGTAGCACCAGTCATCGCCACGCTCGGTTCATTCGGGTACGGCTATCTCGCCCCCTCGGCCGACGGCCGATTCTTTCTGGCTGACGTCGATGACAGTCTGCTGCTGAAGGTCGACGCTCGCTCCGGAGCCGTCACAACGGTGGCGCGCGGACACTTCGAGGACCTGGTACTTTCGCCCGAGGGAAATCGCATCGCGTTTGACCGCGACACGAATAACACGTATCAGGTGTGGTCTGCCCGGTTCGACGCGGCCCGCGGAACGGTTGATAGTCTCACCCGCGTCGCAGATTCTGCCTCGTTGCCGGCCTTCTCTCCCGACGGACACTGGATCGCGTTCGCGCGCAATTTTACTAGAGGCGTTCCCGATTCGCTCGCGGTGGTGAGTGTCACCGGTGCGCGGCGTGCTGTTCCCGCTCTTGGCGAAACCTGGCTTGTGCCGGTTGGATGGTCGCGGGATGGAGGGGCGATCTATTACACCGCCAACCTGCACGGTCGGAACAACCATGCCATCTACAAGGTCGATCTCTCGAGTGGCGTGACGCAGACACTCATTGAGAGGAATGCCGAGCCGCAGGTACGCGTTTCGTCGGACGAGCGCTATCTCGTGTATCGCCCGAACTCCGCGAGATACGCTGTCGCCACGGTTCGCGGTGAACACGTGACGGACATCGACGTCCCCCAGTTCGGCTTCGGTCGTGAGATTGGCGATCCGCAGTGGCTCCCAGGGACCACAAGCCTCGTGTACCCCTCCCTTTTCCAACCCCGTGTCCTCCTCGCCCACGCCTTCGACGGATCAGACAGCGTGAGCCTGAGCGACTCCGCGGCGTTCACCGTCTCGCCATCCGTTTCGACGGACGGCAAGTGGCTTGCCGCCATATCTGCTGGGCCGGGTGAGCCCCGTATCCTGATTCAACCGATGATGATGGCAGGCGAGCCTCGACTGATCGACATCGGAATGCCGATTGGTCAAGTGGCTGGGAGTCCCTTCCTGCTCTGGTCACCGGATGGACGTTACGTCGCCGTTCCGGTGGGGAATGTTGACGGCCTGATCTGGCACCCGGGGCCCACGGGTCTCGCGCTCGTGGATACGCGGGCAGGAACCGCCCGGAGATTGACACTCGCGCAAGCGGCGCCTTCGCAAACCTACGGCCGCTTCATCTGGAGTCCCGATAGCCGAGCGATCCGGTACGGTATTGGGTT
>CAYNNS010000181.1:0-6761 GCA_964398345.1 uncultured Gemmatimonas sp.
GGTCGCGTCCAGCGAAATTGATGAGTTGCGGCAGGAAATGCGGGAGCGATTCGGACCCCTCCCCGAGGAGGCCGACCGGCTGCTCGATCTCTCGCGCCTCCGCGTGCTCGGCGGCCTGCTCGGAATCCAGCACATCCTGGTGCGAGCCGACGAAGCACGCGTCACCTTCCGTACCGGGGCCGCGCCGCGCCTGACGCGGCTGACCTCCGCCCTCGACAACGTGCAGCTGGCGGCGGACGTACGACGGACGGTGCCGCTGGCCTTGCGGCTGGTTCGTCTGGGAGGCCAGAGCCTCATCCCGGCGCTGGTGCGCGCGCTGGTCGCGGTCGCGGAACAACATTAAACCTGAATCCGAGGTTCCATGCGTCGAGTTGGTCTCTCAATCCTCATGGCAGCGAGCGCGCTGACCGGGTGCAGCAGTTTCCGCGATGTCTTCACCTCACACGCCGAAACCGCCGCGCGCGTCGGAACCCGGCAGCTCAAGTCTTCCTACGTCGCGGACATCATCAGCCGCGTCGGTGGACCGAACGCCAATCCCCAGGCCGCGGAGCTGGTCACGAACATCTGGGTCGACATCGGGCTCTTCGGCGATCGCGTCGCCCAGGGCACCCTGAAGGCCGACTCGGCCACGCTCGAGCGGGTGCTCTGGCCGCAGCTGGCGCAGAACCGCTCGAATGTCTGGCACGATACGCTGGTGGCGCATCGGCCCGGGGCGAGCCCGGCCGAGGCGGACAGCAGCTATGCCAAAGGCGACGTCCGGATGTTCCAGCACATCCTGATTACGCCCAGCGGCAAGACCGCCGCCGACAGCGCCAAGGCCAAGACCCAGGCCGAGTCGCTGGTCTCCCAGGCCAAGCAGGATTTCCCGAAGATCGCGGCGAAGTACAGCGCCGACGCCGCGAACAAGAACGACAAAGGCTACCTGCCCCCCTCCGGGCGCGGCACCTACGATTCCACCTTCGAGGCGACGGCGTGGAAGCTGCAATCGGGTGAGGTGAGCGGTGTGGTGCATACTCCGTTCGGCTACCACATCATCCGGCGACCGCCAATGGCCGAGGTGCGCGACCGTTTCCTTACCCAGCTCACCCAGTCGCGCAAACAGGCCGCGGATGACGCGTACTTCTCCCAGCTGAGCGAGAAGAACAAGATCTCCGTGAAGGCCGGGGCCCCCGCCGCGGTGCGCAGCGCGCTGAGCGATTTGTTGGCCGCTCGCAAGTCGGGCAAGGAGCTGGTGAGCTTTCGCAATGGCGCGTTGACCGTTTCCGATTTCGCGCGCTGGATGACGGCGGTTCCGCCGCCACAGCTGGCGCAGATCCGTCAGGCCAACGACACGCTGCTGGATCAGTTCCTCAAGAACCTCGCGCAGAACCAGATCCTGCTGCGCGAAGCCGACTCGGCGAAGATCCAGGTCAGCGCGACGGTGTATCAGGGGCTCGTCCAGCAGTACAAGTCCCTGCTCGATGACTTGAAGCAGGCCATCGGACTGAACGGTCCCGAGTTCTCCGACTCCTCCAAGACGCCGGTCGCCGATCGCGTGAAACTCGCGGGGAAGAAGGTCGACGAGTACTTCGACAAGCTCACCAAGGGCCAGGCGCAGTTCCGCCAGATCCCGCCCACGCTCTCGTCCGAGCTCCGGAGCGACGGTGATTTCAAGATCTATCAGGCGGGGATCGCGCGGTCCATGGAGCTGATCCTGGCGCATCGTCGCGCCGACTCCGCGGCGGGTGGCAAGCCGGGTCCCGAAGTGACGGCGCCGGCGCCGCCCCCTCCGGGCACGCTGCAGCCCGCGCCGGGCGGTCCGCCGGTCCCCGGCAAGAAGCCTTGAGCGCCTTGTCTTTCCGCACCGCTCTCGCCGCGCTGATGCTGTTCCGCATCGGCGCGGCGAGTCCGCTTCGGGCCCAGCGCACCCCGGTGGGCACCGACTCCGTGGTCGACAAGATCGTCGCCATCGTCGGCACCAAGGCGATCGCCCGCTCGCAGATCGAGGAGCGCATCCTGCAGGAGTTCCCGCAGGGCAAGGGCCTCCCGACCACGCCAGAGGGCAAACTCCAGCTCCAGCGCGACGTGCTGGAGGCCCTGGTCAGCGAAGAGCTGATGATGCAGGAGGCCCAGCGCGACACCGCCATCAAGGTGCTCGAGGACGACGTCACCAAATCGGTCGACGCGCTGATCAAGACCACGCGCGGGCGCTTCCCCGATGAAGCGGCCTGGCGCAAGGATCTCCGGGCCTCGGGGTTCGATACCCCGGACGAGTACCGGCTCTGGCTCACCGAGCAGCAGCGGCGCCAGCTCACGATCAAGGAGCTGATGACCAAGCTGCGCGGTGCCAACAAGCTGAAGTCGGTCGCGCCGACCGAGGTCGAGATCCGCGAGTACTACGAGCGCAGCAAGGCCGCCTTTCCCAAGCGCTCGGAGACGGTCTCGTTCCGCCAGATCGTCGTGGATCCGCCCGCCAAGCCCGAAGCCAAGGCGCGCGCACGGGCGATCGCCGACTCGATTCTGATCGAGCTCCGCAAAGGCTCCGACTTCGCCGCGGCGGCGCGGCGCTTTTCGATGGACCCGGGCAGCAAGGAGGCGGGAGGCGAGATCGGCTGGATCCGGCGCGGTGCCGGGTTACTGGATCCCAACTTCGAGGCCGCGGCGTTCTCGCTGCGTCCCGGGGTGGTGTCGGATCCGGTGGAATCCTCCTACGGCTTTCACCTGATCCAGGTGGAGCGCTCGCAGCCCGCCGAGGTCCAGGTCCGGCACATCCTGATCATGCCGGCGGTCGATACCGCCGACGCCGACAGCGCCTCGCGCGCGGCGACGGTGATTCGCGCCTCGCTCGAGCGCGGTGCCTCCTTCGACTCGCTGCAGCGGCTCTATCACGACAAACTCGAAGAAAAAGACCTCGACAACATTCCCATCGAAAGCCTGCCGCAGCCCTATACCGAAGTGATGGCGGGCGTCACGGCGGGCAAGCTCGCCCCGATCCTCCGGATGGAGGCGCCGGTCGATCCGTTGCGCTCCAAGTTTGCGGTGCTGCTGGTGACGGCTCGGGTTCCCGCGGGCGAGGTGCGCTACGAGGACGTCAAGGAACAGATCCGCAGCCTGCTCACCGACCGGCTCACCCAGCAGCGCTATCTCGACAAGCTGCGCCGCGCCACGCTGGTAGACGTCCGGGGAGTGTGACCGGGCGGATGTCCCCCCGCCGCCCGCGCCTCGCGATCAGCCTCGGCGATCCCCGGGGCATCGGACTCGAAGTCACCAGGGGCGCGCTGCGCGAGCCGCTCGACGCTCACCTCACCGTCATCGGCGCCCAGGAACAGATCGTGGAGGTCCCTGCCGACGAGCGGATTCCGGTCGGCAGCTGGAGGCCGCGTGCGGGCGCCGCGGAGGACCGCGCGGGCGCCATCCTTGCCGGACAGCTCGCGGGACACGCGCTGGTGCGCGGAGCGCAGCTGGCGCTGGAGCGCTCCGTCGCCGGCCTCGTCACCGGCCCGGTCGAGAAGCATGCCCTGCATGCCGCGGGGTTCCCCTATCCCGGGCAGACCGAATGGCTGGGCGAGCTCGCCGGCGGCGTGGACGTCGCGATGATGCTGGCCGCGGGCGGGCTGCGGGTGGTGCTGGTGACGACCCATCTCGCCCTGCGCGACGTGCCCGCGGTGCTCACGGCCGAGCGGGTGATCCGCTGCGGCCGCGTAACCCGCAAGGCGCTCGCGGAATGGTTCGGGATCCCGGCGCCGCGGCTGGCGCTCTGCGCCCTCAACCCGCACGCCGGGGAGCAGGGCCTCTTTGGCGACGAGGAAGAGAGGATCCTGCGGCCCGCCGCCCAGGAGCTCGGAGCCGCCGGCCCGCTGCCGGCGGACACCGTCTTCGTGCGCGCGCTCCGCGGCGAGTTCGACGCGGTGCTCACGCCCTATCACGATGTCGGGATGACCGCGGTGAAGGTCGCCGGTTTCGGGCGCGGCGTGAACGTGACGCTGGGGCTGCCGTTCATCCGCACCGCACCGGACCACGGGACGGCGTTCGACATCGCGGGGCGCGGAGTGGCCGACAGCGGCAGCATGCGCGCTGCCCTCGAGCTGGCGGTGGATCTGGCAGAACGGCGTGAACGGCGAACGGCGAACCGCGAACCGGAACGGCCCCGCCGGTGAGCGCGGTTACCCGTTGGCCGTTCGCCGTTCGCCGTTCGCTGCTTTGCCGTTCAGCTTCACCCGCTTGACTCTCCGCCCCTCCATCTCGCTCACCTCGAGCAGGTGGCTTCCCGCGCTGACCCGGTCACCCGGCTGCGGCAGGCGGCCGAGCTGCCCGAAGATCCACCCGCCCAGCGTGGTGTAGTCCAGGTCGCTCAGCGCCTCGTCGTATTGCGCGTTGAACTCGCTGAGCGGCATGGCGCCGTCCAGCAGCGGCGCGCCGCCGCTGCGCACCGGGCGCTCCGCGGCGTCGAACTCGTCCACGATCTGCCCGACGATCTCCTCGAGCAGGTCCTCCATGGTCACGACCCCGGCGGTCCCGCCGTACTCGTCGAGCACCACCGCCATGTGGGTCTTGAGCCGCTTCATGTCGGTCAGGACGTCCTCGACTTCCCGGGTTCCGGGCACGAACAGCGGCGGGCGGGTTAGGGTGCCCACGCGGCTGCCGGGCGCCTGCCGCAGCGCGCGCAGGATATCCTTGGCGTGGACGATCCCCGCGATCTCGTCCAGCGATTCGTTGTAGACCGGATAGCGGCTCTTGGTGGCCTCCGCCACGACGTCGGCCGCGGCCTCGACCGTCGCGTCCGCCGCGATCGACACCACCGCCGTACGCGGCGTCATGACCTCTTCGGCGGTCTTCTCACTGAACTCGAAGACGCCCTCCAGCATGCGGGCGTCGTGCGCGCCGAGGGTCCCGTGCTCCTGGCTCTGCTCGACCAGGATGCGCAGCTCGTCCGCCGAGTGAATGCGCTCCTGCTCACCCGGAGGTTTGAGCCCCAGCAGCCGCAGGGTTCGCACCGCGGTGCCGTTGAGCAGCTTGATCGGCAAGGCCATCACCCAGGCAAAACCCATGAGCGGCGGCGCGAGCCACATGCTCAGCCGCTCGGGCGAACCGAGCGCCGCGGCCTTCGGCACCAGCTCGCCGAGGATGATGTGCAACGAGGTGATGAGGCTGAACGCGACGATCACGGCCACCGAGTGGACCGCCGCCATCCGATTGGCCTGGGGGAGCCAGCGGAAGGCCCCCTCCAGCATGTGGGCGAGGCGCGGTTCTCCGACCCAGCCCAGTCCGAGCGAGGTGAGGGTAATGCCAAGCTGGGTCGCGGAGATGTAACGCGAGAGCGATTGAACCACCCGCGCCACGAGCATAGCTTTGCGATTGCCGGCGCGGGTCAGCTCCTCGAGACGGGTTCGGCGGGCGCTGACCAGGGCGAACTCGGCGGCCACGAAGAAGGCATTCGCCAGGACCAGCCCGAAGATGATCGCCAGACTCAGCGCGACCGACGCCGCCCCAGGTTGCGGAGGCTCCATATCCCCGAGAAGGTAAGCGGTTTCTCGTCCGAAGGCCGGAAGGCGGTATCCCGGCGCCTGTTGTTGGTCCTCGTCGTCACGGCGCTCTTCATGGTCGTCGAAGTGATCGCGGGCGTGATGAGCGGGGCCCTCGCGCTAGTCGCCGATGCCGGGCACATGCTCACCGACGTCGGGGCGCTCGGACTGTCCCTCTTCACCGCTTTGCTCGCCCGCCGGCCCGCCGACCCCAAGCGCACCTACGGCTACGTGCGCTGGGAAATCCTCGCGGCACTCATCAACGGCGCCACGCTGTTCGGGCTCGCGACGTGGGTGGTGTACGAGGCGATCCGCCGGATCGCCCATCCCCATCCCATCGACAGCGCGCTCTTTGTCCTCGTCGCGGGGCTCGGCATTCTGGTGAACGGGCTGAGCCTCGGGTTGCTGCATCAGCATCGCCACGGCAGCCTGAACGTCAGGGGCGCCTACCTCCACATCCTCGGCGATGTGCTCGCTTCGGTGGGAACCCTGCTGGCGGCACTTGTCGTCGCATTGACCGGCTGGCTGCCCGCCGACCCCCTCATCTCGGTGGTGCTGGCGCTCACCATTCTGGTCGGCGGCTGGCGTCTGGTGCGGGAGAGCACCGACATCCTGCTGGAGGTGGTCCCCGCGCACATCGGCCTCGAGAACGTGCGTTCCCGAATGCTCGAGGTCGCCGGCGTGCAGGCCGTCCACGACCTGCACGTGTGGACTGTCACGAGCGGCGTCGTGGCGATGAGCGGACACGCCGTGGTTCCCGAGCTCACCGCGCACCCGGTGGCACTCTCCCGGCTGCGCGAAACCCTGACGGGGCTCGGGATCAGCCACGCGACCATTCAGCTCGAGACCGAGGATACCTGCGGGGGCGTGGATTGCCTCGCGCCGTTCACCGCCCTTCCGGCCCACCCCCACTCCCACTCCCACTCCCACCCCCCCTCCCACTCGCACTGAGCAGGCTTGCGGCACCGGGGTCGGATTCTTATTTATGGCCGACGCTGGGGGGCGGAAGAACACATCGTGAACATCCGGAACATCGCCATCATCGCCCACGTCGACCATGGGAAAACCACCCTGGTCGACCAGATGCTGCGGCAGGCGGGAGCCTTCCGCTCGAATCAGCTCGTCGAGGAACGGGTCATGGACTCTAACCCGCTCGAGCGCGAGCGGGGCATCCCCATTCTCGCCCAGAACACCGCGGCGCGCCGGCGAGCGGCCAAGACCAGCATCGCGGGAGCCCCCGGTTCCGGGGTGTTCGGGGGG
>CAYNNS010000182.1:0-6671 GCA_964398345.1 uncultured Gemmatimonas sp.
CCTGCAACAGCAGCAATTCGCACGCGCCATCGGCTTCGCTGTCGCCGTTCCGCAAGGTGACGGGCGATCCCGCGCGCAGTTCGATGCCGTGGTAGGCGGGAATGGTTTGATCGGCGATGCGCAGCGATCGCCCGCGGAAGAAGTACAACGTTCGGCGAATCGCGTCCCCTTCGCGCGCGGGTGGCAACGTCCACGTCGCGCCGCTGTCCATCCGGATGGTCGCGATCGCCACGTCGTTTTCGGGGCGCGCGGCCCATGAATCCGGCGGAGGCGGCGGAGGCGGTGGCGCTTGCTCCGCGATTTGTCCCGCGACGGCGACGATGCGGTCTCCCGGTGCGAGCCTGGCCAGCTCTTCCGCGCCGGGCGGTAGTTTCGGGGCCACCGCACCGATTCGGGTGATCGGGACGACGGTCTGGCCATTGACGAAGTTCAGCCCGAAAAACACCAGCCAGGCAAAAAGGGTGTTCATCGTGACTCCCGCCAGAATCACGATCATGCGGACCCAGATCGGCTTGGCCTCGTAGACGCGGTCCGGCGGCACGCCGGCGCTCGCGGGCCCACCTTCCAGCGCCGACGACGCGGGATCTTCTTCGCGGCTCGCCATCTTCACATAGCCACCGATGGGAAGCCAGGAGACCGCGTATTCGGTCTCGCCGCGGCGCGTGGTCAGCGCCGGAATGGGCTTGCCCATGCCGAGCGAGAACCGGTGTACATAGATCCCCGCGACCTTGGCGGCAATGAAGTGGCCGAGCTCGTGCACGAAGATCAGCACGCCGAGCACGACGATGAGGGCCAGCACGTTGAGCAGTACCCCGTTCATGCGGCGATGCTCCCGGCACTCGCGCGGGCCGCACGATCCGCCGCCTGCACCGCGTCGAGCGAATCCGCCGGAGCGACGCGGTGCCGCTCCAGCGTCTGCTCGATCACCTCCGCGATCCGGCCGAACGGAATCCTGCCAGCGAGAAACGCATCCACCGCCACCTCGTTCGCCGCATTGAACGCCGCCGGTGCGGTCCCACCGGCCCGCCCCGCTGCAACCCCGGCGTGAAAGGCCCGGAAGGTGTCGGCCCGCAGGGGCTCGAAGGTGAGTGCGCCGGCCGCGACCGGATCGAAGGGGCGTCCGGCGGCGTCGTCGAGGCGTTCGGGATGGGTCAGGGCGTAGAGGATGGGCAGCTCCATCGACGGAAAGCCGAGCTGCCCTAATACGCTCCCGTCGGCCAGGCCCACCAGGGCGTGGACGATGCTCTGCGGATGCACCACGACCTCCACCCGGTCGTATTCCAGGCCGAACAAGTGGTGGGCCTCGATGACCTCCATCGCCTTGTTGGCCAGGGTCGCGCTGTCCACGCTGATCTTGCTGCCCATGCGCCAGGTGGGATGATTGAGTGCCTCGGCGATGCTCGCGCGCGCCAGGCGATCCGGCGGCCAGTCGCGAAAGGGACCGCCCGAGGCGGTGAGGATCAGCCGGCGGAGCGCGGCTTCGCGGCCCGCGATGCACTGGAGCACGGCGCTGTGCTCGCTGTCGACCGGAACCAGCTCCCCTCCCCCGGCCACCGCCGCCGCTCGCACCAGTTCTCCCGCGACCACCAGCGACTCCTTATTGGCGAGCGCCACGCGCTTTCCGGCTCTCAGAGCGGCAAGCGTGGCCGCCAGCCCCGCGAAGCCCACCACGGCATTGACGACGATCTGCGCCGCGGGATGCGTCGCCGCCTGGATCAGGCAGGCCGGGCCGGTGCCACTCACCAGACCCGCGAATTCCGGCTGCCATTCCTTGATTTGTTCCGCGAGCAGCGTGGCATTCGAGCCCGCGGTCAAGGCGACCAGCCGGAATCGCTCCCCGTGGCGTCGCAGCACGTTGAGCGTGCTGGTGCCGACCGAGCCCGTGGACCCGAGGACCGCGACACCCTGGAGGGTCACAGTACCCCGAATCCGCGGAACAGCACCGTCGTGACCGGCAGCACGAAGTACAGCGAATCGAAGCGGTCGAGCACGCCGCCATGGCCTGGAATCAGCGCACCCGAGTCCTTCACGCCGGCCTCCCGTTTGAAGAGCGACTCCACCAGGTCCCCCAGTTGCGCGACGACCGATATCACCAGGCCCAGCACCGCCGCCTGAACCAGCGGGATCGGATGACCGAGGGGCCTCAGCACAAGAGGAACGTAGGCCAGCGCGGTCGCTACTCCTCCCACCACACCCGCCACGCCGCCGGATCGCGTCTTGCCCGGACTGATCTCGGGCCAGAGCTTCGGCCCGCCGATGGCCTTGCCGCCCCACATCGCGAAGCTGTCGCACAGCCAGGTGACGGCCAGTGGAAAGAATACCAGGCTCGCCCCCGCGAGCGAGCGGTCGGGTCCACCGGCAAAGCGAATCAGGAGCAGCGTCGAGGGAAGCAGGCCGCAGTAGAGCGGACCGAGCAGCGTGAGCGCCGCCGCGGCGAGCGGGCGCTGTCCAGGCCCGCGCCGGAAGAGCACCACCGTGAGCACCAGTAACGGAAGCAGCACGACGGCCAGCGGCCACTGCACCCAGAGCCAGACCGGCGCGAGCGCACTTGCCACGAACCCTTCGATGGGGTTGAGCGTGCGGTCCAACGGACTCACCACCACCCACATGACCAGCGGCACCAGCGCGGCAAGCAACATTCCCAGTCCCCGCAGCGCTCGTACGCCGGTGTGCTCACCCAGACTGTACAGCTCCCCAGTCCCGAGCCAGGCGATCACGGCGATCAACCCGACGAGCGGCAGGCCGCCGTACCACACCGCTAGCGCCGCGAGCGGGATCCCCACGGCGGCCGTCGCCACACGCTGCGCCTGGTTGTTCACGGAGCGGTCGAAACGCGCCCGAAGCGGCGATCCCGCCGCTGAAAGTCGAGAATCGCTTCGAAGAGATGACGCCGGGTGAAGTCGGGCCAGAGCACCGGCATCACGTGGATCTCGGCGTAGGCGACCTGCCACAACAGGAAGTTGGAGAGCCGGTGCTCACCCGAGGTGCGGATCAGCAGGTCGGGATCCGGCAATCCCGCGGTGTAGAGCTGGCCCGCAAACGCCGCCTCGTCGATGTCCGCGGGTGCCAGACGGCCCTGCGCCACCGCCTCGGCCAGCACGCGCGCGGCGCGTACCAGCTCGGCACGGGAGCCGTAGGAGAGGCAGATATTGAGGATCAGCGACGCTCCCTGAGCGGTCTCCTCCTGGATGATGTCCACCGCCGCGCGGGCCGGCGGCGTCAGCCGATCGAGCTCCCCGAGCACTCGGACGCTGACCCCTTGCTCGCAGAGCTCCGCGCTCTCCCTGGCGACATACTCCTCGAGCAGGGCCATGAGCGCGTCGATCTCCGCCGCGGGCCGCTGCCAGTTTTCCTGACTGAAGGCGAACAGCGTCAGGATCTCGACGCCGGCCTGCCGGCACCCCTCGACGCACTCGCGAACCGCCGTCATGCCCGCCTGGTGACCGGCTGAGCGCGGCAACAGGCGCTGGTGCGCCCAGCGGCCATTGCCGTCCATGATCACCGCCACGTGGGCCGGGACGGCGCCGTTGATGCGGATCCTTCCGAGCAGCTCTTCGGCGGAAGGACTCACACCTCCATGATCTCCGCTTCTTTGGAGTGGATCAGAACATCGATCTGCTTGATGTGCTCGTCGTGGGCCTTCTGGACTTCCTTCTCGGCGCGGGTCTTTTCGTCTTCGGAGACGTGCTCGACCCTTTTGATTTTGTGAATGGCGTCGGTTCGGGCATGCCGCACCGCCACCCGACCTTCCTCGGCGAGCTTGTGCACCACCTTGACCAGTTCCTTGCGACGCTCTTCCGAAAGGGCGGGCAGCGGAATCCGGATCAGGTTGCCCGCCGCCTGCGGGTTGAGCCCGAGATCGGACTCCCGGATCGCCTTGTCGATCGCCTGTGTCAGCCCCTTGTCGAACGGCTGCACGGTCAGCAAACGGGCCTCCGGCGCGGCCACCATTCCGACCTGGTTGAGAGGAACCGAGTTGCCGTAGGCCTCGACCCGGATCGTGTCCAGCAGGGCCGTCGACGCCTTGTTGCTGCGCAGTCCGGTAAACTCGCGCTTGGTGTTGTCGACCGCCTTGTGCATGTGCTCGCGGGCTTGCTTGAGGAGCTCGGGGATGCTGGTGGCAGCGCTCATCGGACGATCGTCCCCACCCGTTCGCCCGCGAGCACGCGCCCGATGGCGCCCGGCTGATTGATGTTGAAGACCACGATTGGCAGCTGGTTTTCCTTGCAGAGACCGAACGCGTTCGCGTCCATCACGGCGTAACCCTTGATGAGTGCATCCTGAAAGCTGAGCTCCGGAATGAAGCGGGCCGTTTTGTCGAGCTTGGGATCTCCGGTGTACACCCCGTCTACGCCGGTGGCCTTCAGAATAACCTCGGCCTCGATCTCCAGCGCGCGCAAGACCGCCGCCGTGTCGGTCGAGAAGAAAGGATTGCCGGTACCGCCGGCGAAAATGACAAGGCGTCCCTTTTCGAGGTGCCGGACCGCGCGCCGCCGAATGTAGGGCTCGGCGAGCGATTCCATGCGGATGGCGGTGAGAACCCTGGTCTGAACGCCAATGCGCTCCAGGATGTCCTGGAGCGCAAGGGCATTGATGATCGTGGCGAGCATCCCCATGTAATCGGCGGAGACGCGATCGAGACCTTCGGCACTCGCCGCGGTGCCTCGCACGATGTTGCCGCCGCCGACGACGAGACCGAGGTGGATGCCCTGGCTGTGCACTTCCTTGATCTGTTGCGCCAGGGACTCCACGACCCGATAGTCGAGACCTACTCCGCGCGCCCCGGCGAGAGCCTCGCCGGAGATCTTGAGCAGCGCGCGGCGATAGGCCAGCCCCATCTCAGGCCTCGCCGACCTTGAAGCGAGCGAACCGGTTCACTTTCACGGGCGCGCCGAGCGTCTTGCTGGCATCCTGGATCAGGTCGCCGGCGGTCTTCGATTCGTCCTTCACGAACGGCTGGCCCAGCAGGGTCCGCCCCCCGATGGACTTCGGGACTTTGCCCGCCACGAACTTCGGGCTGAGCGGCACGGGGCTGTCCCCTCCGGCCACCTGCTCCTCGGCGATGCGCTTCTCCCGCTCGACGAGTTCGACGGGAAGATCGGCTTCGCTGATCGCGAGGGGATCGGTGGAGGCGATGTGCAGCGCCAGCTCGCGGCCCAGGGCATCCAGCACCTCGCCCGGCGTTCCACTCAGCTCGATCAGCACACCGACCTGGCTGTTGTGGTGCAGGTAGCCCTGCACGCTACCCTGCTCCTGCCGGAAATGGGCTACGCGTTTGAGCGTGGTCGCCTCGCCGGTTTTGCCGGAAAGCTCCTTCACCGCCTCCGCCACCGTGGTGTTGCCGAAGGACTGGCTGTCCAGTGTGCTGCCCGGGTTCACACCCAGCGGGGCCTGCGAGGCGGCGTGGACGCCGAGCTCGCGGGCCATGTGGATGAAGCCCTCGGTGCGCGCGACGAAGTCGGTCTCGCAGTCGAGCTCGATCATCGCGAGGTCGGTCCCGAGGTTCTCCGCCGAGATGACCACGAGACCCTGCGACGCGGTGCGGCCGCCGCGGGTTTCCGCCTTGGCAATCCCCTTCTTGCGCAGGATTTCGGCGGCCTTGTCCATATCGCCGCCCGCCTCCTGCAGCGCCGTCTTCGAATCCATCATTCCCGCGCCGGTTCGGGCGCGGAGCTCACTGATCTGCTTGGGAGAAACCGCCATCGTGCTCATTTCCATTTCCTTGGTAATGTTTCCATCGCTAACTGTCCCTCTGTCCCTCTGTCCCTCATTCCCTCTGTCCCTCTTAAAAAACCGCCGCGCACAACCGGATGGGCAGGCGCGGCGACTGAGCGGAGAACGGGAGGTTCTCGCTCAGCTGCCTGCCTCGCCGGCCCCAGTCGACGCCGGCTCCGTCGTTTCGCCCTCGTGCTTGAGGCGCGCCGCGATCGCCTCGGGCTTGGGCCGCCGCTTCCGGCCACCGGTGCGCCGCCGCCGGCGATCGCCCTCGGTATCGCCTTCGCTGCCGCCGTCTGTGCTGTAGGTCTCGGCGTCGTCGTGCTCGGCGGCTTCCCGTACCGGAACCTGCTGCCGCGCCTCGCGGATGACGTCGCACAGCGCCCTTGTGATCAGGCCAACCGAGCGAATCGCGTCGTCGTTGCCGGGGATCGGCACCGTGATGACATCCGGATCCGCGTTGGTGTCGACGATGGCCACCACGGGGATGCCGAGTTTGTTCGCCTCCAGAATCGCGATGCGCTCCTTCTTCGCGTCGACTACGAACAGGGCCCCGGGCAACCGGCTCATGTTCTTGAGGCCTTCGAGGTTGCGGGCCAGCTTTACCCGCTCCCGCTCGAACAGGAGCTTTTCCTTCTTGGTGTAGCTGTCGAAGTCGCCCTCGGTGCTGCCCTGCTCCAGGTCACGCAACCGGCGGATCTGCTTCTTGATCGTGGCGAAGTTGGTCAGCGTCCCGCCCAGCCACCGCTCCGTCACGTGATGACACGCCGCGGTCTGCGCGTCGCCCTGCACCAGCGCCTTGAGCTGCTTCTTGGTGCAGACGAAGAGAACGTTGTCGCCTTTCAGCACCACCCCGCGCAACAGCTCCTGCGCCTTGTGGATCTGCCCCAGGGTCTTCTGAAGGTCGATGATGTAAATCCCCGACCGCTCGGCGAAGATGAACCGGCGCATCTTGG
>CAYNNS010000183.1:0-6663 GCA_964398345.1 uncultured Gemmatimonas sp.
CACCCGGGCTGTTCGGGTCGTTTTACCTGCTGACCTTCGGGGTCGGCTTCGGCGCGATGGTGCTGGTGGGCCCAGCCGCGATCAAGGCGGTCGAGCCAGGCGGCAACATGGCGGCACCCCTGCTCGCGGAGTTCCTGGGTGGCACCCCCTTGCTCGGTTTTATCGCGGCGGTCGCCTTCGCGACCATCCTCGCCGTCGTCGCCGGCCTTACGCTGTCCGGCGCCGCGGCCCTTTCGCACGACCTCTGGGTGAACGTGGTGCGAAAGGATCGCGCCACCGCCGCCGAGCAGCTCCGGGTCGCGCGGGTGGCCACGGTTGGGCTGGGCATCCTGGGCGTGCTGCTCGGCATCACCTTCAAGGGACAGAACGTGGCGTTCATGGTCGGACTCGCCTTTGCCATCGCGGCCAGCGCCAACTTCCCGGCACTGGTGCTGTCGATCTTCTGGCGTCGCTACACCACCGCGGGCGCCGTCACCAGCATGGTCACCGGTGCAGTAGGCGCGCTGGTCCTCATCTACCTGTCTCCCACGGTGCAGCTCGACATCCTCAAACACGGCTCGGCCTGGTTCCCGCTGCGCAACCCCGCGCTCGTCACCATGCCGCTCTCCTTCCTGCTCGGCGCGGTCGTTTCGCTGCTTCGCCCGGCACCCGCCGAAGCCGCGGCATTCGACGGCTTGGAGCGCCGGGTCCATCTCGGCACGGCGTGACGTGAGGCGGGCAGTACGTGTCGCTCTGGGTATCGTGGCCGGCTCGACTGCGGTCGCGCGGGCACAATCGCCGCGCAGCTATACCCGGGCCGACACCCTGAGGGGATCGTACACCACGCCGGGCCGGGCCTGGTGGGACGTGACCTTCTATGACCTCCACGTCAGCATCAACCCCGCGGACAGCAGCGTCCGCGGCTTCAATCGCATCAGCTACCGCGTTATCGAAGCGCCGGCCGTCCCCGAGCTGCAGATCGATCTCATGCAGCCCCTCGATGTCGACAGCATGGTGCAGGACGCCCGGGGGCTGCGCTTTCGCCGTGAGGGCAACGCCTTCTTCGTGAGGCTCGCCATGCGCCCCTCCGTGAAGGCGACCCAGACGCTGACGGTCTACTTCCACGGGCGGCCGCAGATCGCCAAGCGGCCTCCGTGGGAGGGCGGCTTTACCTGGAGCACCGACAGTCTGGGTCGGCCCTGGGTAGTGACCACGGATCAGGGGATGGGTGCGAGTGCCTGGTGGCCCAACAAGGACACCCAGGCCGACGAGCCCGATAGCCAGCGGGTCGCGCTCACTGTGCCGGCGCCTCTCATCGACGTCTCCAACGGCCGGCTCAGGAGCTCGACGCAGAACCCGGACGGCACTACGACGTATGAGTGGTTCGTCGTGAATCCCATCAACAACTATGCGATCGCGGTGGCGGCCGGGAGCTACGAGCACTTTTCCGACGTTTTCCAGGGCGAAAAGGGCCCGCTCACGCTCGACTTCTGGCCGTTGACCTATCACCTCGATGCCGCCAGGCGACAGTGGGCCCAGGCCAAATCGATGCTCTCCTGTTTCGAGCACTGGTTCGGGCCCTATCCGTGGTATGAGGACGGCTACAAGCTGATCGAGGTCTCCAACAACGGCATGGAGCACCAGAGCGCCGTGGCCTACGGGAACCGCTTCGCCAACGGGTACCGGGGACGCGAGTCGTCAGGCACGGGGCTCGGGATGCGCTGGGATTTCATCATCGTGCACGAGAGCGCCCATGAGTGGTTCGGCAACAATCTCACCACCAAGGACCTCGCCGACATGTGGGTGCACGAGGGCTTCGCCAACTACGCCGAGGGGATCTACACCGAGTGTCTCTTCGGCAAACAGGCGGGGGCGGACTACATCATCGGCAACCGCCGCGGTGTACGGAACGACCGTCCCATCGTGCCCGCCTACGGCGTCAATGCACAGGGGTCTGGCGACATGTATCCCAAGGGCGGAGAGCTGCTCCACACCATCCGCCAGATCGTGGGTGACGACGAGAAGTGGCGCGACATCCTGCGGGGGATCAACCGGACCTTCTGGCACCAGACCGTCACGGGCAAGCAGGTTGAGGATTACATCGAGAAACGGGCCGGGACCCGGCTGACCAAGGTCTACGAACAGTATCTGACCACCACGCAGATACCGGTATTCGAGTACCGCATCGAGGGGAAATCGCTGTACTACCGCTGGAGCGACGTCGTCGGCGGGTTCGACATGCCGCTCAAGGTGAGGCTCTCGGAAAAGGGATTCACGCTGCTCAAGCCCAGAGAAACCTGGCGCTCGGCGCGGCTCGAGATTGCGCCGGAGGCGTTCAAGGTCGACAGCAATTTCTACGTGGTGGTGAGGCAGGTGCCCGACCGGAGCAAGCCCTAAAGCCCCAGCGTCAGCCCAAGCCCGGAGCCGATCGCCTCGAGCACTGTAGCATCCAGCCGGCTCGAGGTCTCGCGCAGCTGGCGTCGTTCCAGCGTCAGCACCTGAGCGACGTTGGCCACGGTTTCCCGGCCCAGCCCCGAGCTCCGGGCGGCGATCAGGACATTGCCCGGAGAATCGAGCAGTCTGAGGTTGGTCGCGAGCGGCACCACCAGGACGGTGGGGATGCGGCTGCGGTTGAACGGGTCCGCCTGCACCACGACGGCGGCAAAGCGGGTGCCATTGCCGCTACCGGGTTCCACCCAGCAGACCTGGCCGCGTTCGATCACCACTGATCGACGCGGGCGCCGCGCCGGGCCTGACCCGCTGCCACCGAGGAATCCAGCCGCCCGTCGACCGCCGCATACACCTGGTCGAGCCGGGCGGTGATCTCGGAGGCATTGCGCTGGGCCAGGTACTCGGCAATGGCGGTAGCGTAGAGCTCGCTGCGGGAGATGCCGAGCTGATTGGCGACGGTATCTGCCTCGCGGAACAGCTTGTCTGAAATGGATATAGCTGTCTTCATACCAATAGTATAACAATGGTTATACCAGCCGGCAATTCGATCAACCTGCAGACCGTCTTGCCGCGGCGTATCTTTGCCGGCTACGTCCAACGAATCGCCCCACCTGCACCCAGAGTCGCCCGTGCCTACTCGCTCGAGTTCCACGCTGCTGAGCCCGCTGCTCTCGGCTCTGCTCCTGGTCCCCGGTCTCGCGGCACAGACCGCGGACACCGCCGCGCTCACCACCGTCACCTGGCGTAACCTGGGGCCGCAACGCGGCGGCCGGTCGGTGGCCGTGGCCGGTTCTGCCTCGCGGCCCCAGGAGTACTACATGGGGACCACCGGCGGTGGGGTCTTCAAGACCACCGATGGAGGTGACACCTGGAATCCGGTGAGCGACCGCTATTTCGGCGGGACCATCGGTGCCATCGCCGTGAGCGAGTCCAACCCGGACGTTGTGTACGTGGGGGGCGGCGAGTTTCCCATCCGCGGCAACGTGTCCCACGGCGACGGGGTCTACAAGTCCACCGATGCCGGACGGACCTGGTCCTACGTCGGACTGGTCGAGACCCGGCAGATCGCCAAGATCCGGATTCATCCCAGAAACCCCGATGTGGTGTACGTCGCCGCGCTCGGGCCCGTCTTTGGTCCCTCTGCCAGCCGAGGAGTCTTCAAGAGCACCGACGGGGGCAAAACCTGGAACAAGGTGCTCTTCCGGAACGACACGACGGGGGCCGTGGATCTCTCCATGGATCCCAACAATCCCGAGGTCTTGTACGCCGGTCTCTGGACCGCGTATCGCAAACCCTGGCAGCTGGTGAGCGGCGGCAGCGGCAGCGGCATCTTCAAGAGCATCGATGGCGGCAGAACCTGGAAGGAGCTGACCCGGAACCCCGGCATGCCGGCCGGGATCATCGGAAACGTCGGGGTCTCCGTGTCTCCGGCGAATTCCCAGCGGGTGTATGCCATCATCGAGGCGGATTCCGGCGGCGTGTTCCGCTCCGACGACGGCGGCGACACCTGGATGCGGCTCAACGGCGATCGCAACCTCCGCCAGCGGGCCTGGTACTACAGCCGCATCTTCGCCGACCCCAGGGACGAGAATACCGTCTGGGTGGACAACGTTCAGCTCTGGAAATCGACGGACGGGGGCAAGACGTTCCCGCGTCCCACCAACACCCCGCACGGCGATCATCACGATCTCTGGATCGCGCCCAACGATCCCCGGCGCCTCGGCAGTGCCGACGACGGCGGGGTCTCGATCTCGACCGACGGCGGCCAGCACTGGACCGTGCGCGATTTCTCCACCGCCCAGTGCTGCCACGTCGGCACGACGAATCACTGTCCGTATCGGGTCTGCGGGGCGCAGCAGGACAACGGCACCGTCTGCATGCCGAGCCGGCCGGAGTTCAACAGCGACCGCCAGGGGTTCTACGATGTGGGCGGCGGCGAATCGGGTTACATCGCGGTGCGGCCCGACAAGCCGGATATCGTCTTCGCGGGGAGCTATGGCGGGCTGCTCACTCGCATGGATACCCGCACCGGCCTCACGCGCAACGTCAATCCCTGGCCGCTCAACCCGATGGGGCACGACGCCAGGGACGCGAAATACCGCTTCCAGTGGACCTTCCCCATCGTGATCTCACCCCACGATCCCAACACGCTGTACGTGGGCTCGAGCGTGATCTTCAAGTCCACCGACGAAGGCGAAAGCTGGACCGCCATTTCCCCCGACCTGACGCGCCATGATCCCGCGACGCTGGCCGCCTCCGGGGGTCCGATCACCAAGGACCAGACCAGCGTCGAGTACTACGCGACGGTATTCAGCATCGCGGAATCTCCGCTGGAGAAGGGCGTGATCTGGGGCGGGAGCGACGACGGATTGGTGCAGGTGAGCAGCGACGCCGGTGCGACCTGGACCAACGTCACGCCCAAGGACCTGCCGGAGTGGGCGCGCATCTCCATGATCGAGGCGTCGAATCACGCCAAAGGGACTGCGTACGTCGCGGCGAATCGCTACCAGATGAACGACTACGTGCCCTATCTCTACAAGACCACGGATTACGGCAAGAGCTGGACGCGGATTGTCGACGGCATCGCCGCGAGCGAATTCACCCGCGTGATTCGGGAAGATCCCGAACGGGCGGGACTGCTCTATGCGGGCACCGAACGCGGCGTCTGGGTGTCGTTCGACGGCGGCGGCCACTGGCAGCGGCTGCAACGCAATCTGCCGCCCGTGCCGGTCCACGACCTCGCGATCAAAGATGGCGATCTGGTTGCCGCCACCCACGGCCGCGGCTTCTGGATTCTCGACGACCTCTCCACCATCCGGCAGTATGCCGCGGGTCTCACGGGTCAGGATCTCCATCTCTTCAAGCCCAGGGATACCTACCGGATCGTGGCGGGCGGATTCGGTCCCGGTGGACCGGTGCTCACTGGCTGGGATGGCGCCGTGATCAACTACTGGCTCAAGCAGGGCGGCCTGAAGGTGACGGTCGAATTCCTCGATGCCAAAGGTCAGCTGCTGCGCCGTTTTTCGAGCGAGCAGGACTCGGTGGCTCGCGCGGATTCACTGCGCCAATCGGCGGATCGTGCGGCGCGCGATGCCGCCAACCGCAAGAAGGCCGACAGTCTCGCCGCGCTCGGCGTGCTGCCGGCGGCGTACCGGCCCGACACCACCGACCCGCGACCCCAATTGGGCGGCTGGCGTTACCAGCCTCCGCCGCGGATGCCCAACAAGGCGGGGATGAACCGCTTCACCTGGTTTCTGCGCGGCGAGGATGCCCAGGGCTTTACCGGAATGATCTTCTGGGCCGCCGGCACCACCGGACCCACGATCCCGCCGGGCACCTATACGGTGCGGATCACCGCTGGGGACAAGAGCGAGAGCCAGACGTTCCAGGTTCTGCGCGATCCTCGCAGCAACGCGACCCAGGCCGACCTCGACGCGCAGTACAACTTCCTCGTGCAGGTGCGTGACCGGACGACGGAAGCCAACAATGCGGTGCGGACCATCCGCAACGTGAAGGCGCAGCTCGAAGACCGGCGCACCAAGGCAGGAAGCAAGAGCGCGGCCTTCGACAAGCTGGCCAGCGCGCTCTCGGCGAGGTTGTCAGCCGTCGAGGAGGAGATCTACCAGGTGAAGAATCGGAGCGGCCAGGACCCACTCAACTATCCGATTCGGCTGAACAACCAGCTCGCGGCATTGGCCGGCGTGGCCGCGAGCGCCGAGGCGCGTCCCACCGCGCAGTCGCACGAGGTGTTCAGGCTGCTCTCGGCACAGCTCGACGAGCAGCTCAAGCGGCTCACCGACGCGCTGGGCTCCGACCTCGCCGCCGTGAACGCGGAGCTGTCGCGACTGGGACTCGACAGGATCGCGCCCGCCACGGCGGAGCTCTTCACGCGATGAAACGGTTGGCGATTCTGGGCGGGCTCGCCGGGCTCGCGTGTGCCAGGGGCCCGGCAGCCCCGCCGGAGCAGACACTCGCGCTTCCCTCCGATACCCTCGAGGCCGAGTGGTCGGAGCTGCCGGTAGCCGCTCCGGCCGCGGGGGGACGCTGGGTTGTCGTGTCGCCCGAATGGAACGCGGCCGTGATTGCCGATTTCCAGGCCAAGTCGCTGACGCCGCTGGGCGGCACCAGGCAGACCGCCTACGCCAATCCCTTCATGGTCTCCGCGTTCGCGGACACGATCATGCTGGCGGATTGGGGGAAGCGGCGCACCACGGTCTGGTCGCCCGAGGGGCG
>CAYNNS010000184.1:0-6576 GCA_964398345.1 uncultured Gemmatimonas sp.
CTCGGCGGCTCCCGCCTCGAACTTTGCCTCTGCAGCGGCGAGGGCGCGCGCGCTGCGTTGAGCGACGTCGGGCGTGAGCCGGCTGGCGCACTCCAGAAACGCCGCTGCGGCGCCGATCCCTCCTCGGGCCTGCCCCCGATGCGCGGCAGCCTCCAGCTCGCCGGCCACCGCCTCGTCCAGACCGACGGCCGCCAGGGCGCGATGCCACGCGCGACGATCCGGATCGGCGTTCGGATCGGTGGCGGCGGCCAGCGCCCGATGAATCTCACGCCGTTCGGGCAGCGGCCGGGCCCGATAGGCCGCGGAGCGAACCAGGGGGTGCAGGAAGCGGACTTGGCCGCGGAACTCGACCAGCCCTGCGTTCTCCGCGGGTGCGGCCGCGTCGGTCCCGATGCCGAGCAGTTCAGCCGCCCGCCACAACAGCCCGATATCGCCGAGCGGCTCGGCCGCCGCCGCAAGCAGGAGGCGCTGGGAGTCGGCTGGCAAGGACTGAATCTGCTGGTGAAAGCGGTGCTCGATCAGGCTGGGACCCTGCCCCGCGCCGGGCGCGGCGTACCCGCCGGCGAGATCGGACCCGGCAACGCCGCGAGCGAGCTCGAGCAACGCCAGCGGATTCCCGCGACTCTCGGCGACGATCCGGTCCTCCACCCGCTCGTCCAATCGGCCGGGAATCGCCGACTCGAGGAGGGCGCGCGCGTCGCTATCGCCCAGCGGTTCCAGCGTAAGACCGGGAAGTCCATCGAATTCCTGGCTCTTGCCCGGCTCTCGCACGGCCAACAACAGCGCCACGGATTCAGCGAGCAGACGGCGGGCGACGAATACCAGTGCCTGTCTCGAGGCTGAATCGAGCCACTGGGCATCATCGATGACGCAGATGAGTGGCTGCTTCTCGGCGACTGCTGACAGGAGGCTCAAGACCGCAAGACTGAACAGAAAGCGCTCAGGCTGCCTGCCTTCATTCTGCCCGAACGCCGTATGGAGTGCGTCGCGCTGGGGAGCCGCCAGGCGGCCGGCGCGCTCCAGCATCGGGGCGCAGAGCTGGTGCAGCCCGGCGTAGGCCAGCTCCATCTCCGATTCGATCCCCGAGGCGCGAGCGACACGGCACCCGGACGCCGCGCCGGCGAGGTATTCCAGGAGGGCGGTCTTGCCGATTCCCGGCTCACCGCGCACGACCAGCACCTGACTGCGATGCGCCCGGACGCCGTCCAGCAGCCGATCGAGCGTTTCGCATTCCCTGGCTCGACCGCGCAAGGCGAGCCCACGATGTAGACGCGACATACCATCTAGGCCGAGAGAGCGTGGACTCTTTACAGCACCCCGTTGACCAATATACCGCGCTCACCGTGCGGCTGGCCGGGACTTCCGGGGTTCTTCAGGGAGGTCTGGGGACGGGGATAGCGCTACCGCGGTGCACCTAATCGGGGCTGGAGCTTGCTCAGCGCGATTCAGACTGTCACAAGCGTCCGCTGCGATCCACTCGACCATGGTTTCGAAGGACGCGTGCGCCGCGCGACCGAGATCAGTCGGAGACCAAGCCGCAGCGCCATGCCGACCAGCTCGGCCAGCGAGTCCGCGCCCATCTTGCGCATCACTCTTCCGCGGTGCGCCTTCACCGTGATCTGGCTGATGCCGAGGTCAGCGGCGACCTGCTTATTGAGGAAGCCGGATACGACGCGCACCATCACATCCCTCTGGCGTGCGCTCAGCGAGTCGAGGCGATCGCGAAGCTCCAGCACCTCGGCCTCCTGCTGGAGCACGGCCTGACTATGACCGAGGGCGCGTCCGACCGCCGCGCGCAGGACATCGTCGGTAGGTGGCTTCGTCAAGAACTCGACCGCCCCCGCCTGAATCGCCTGAACGGCCATCGGAATGTTCGGCTCGCCCGACATGGCCACAACCGGGATGTCCTTCCGGTCCGTCGCGATGCGCCGCAACAGCTCAAAGCCGGTGATATCCGTCGGAGAGTTTCCCACGTCCAGCAGGAGACAGCTCGGATCCTGAATCGGCGCCTGGGCGAGGAAGGTTCGCGGGGATGCTGTAGCCTGGGCGCTCCAGCCGGCTCGGCGAATCGCGCTCTCCAGTAACTGGCGGACCGACGGGTCCGGATCAACGATGAACACCGTGGGAGCCTGGCTCACCAGCGCGCTGTCACGTCCCATATGTACCCTCCTTGTAGGATCAGCAGAGGCGAAGATCAGCCTTTCCTACCCTGGTCGCGTCCGTTGAAGGCCCCAGTCGAATCCCCAGTCCCGGGCCCCAGGACCGGTCGCAAGCATCCCTGCCCGGCTAAAGCTTGCCGAACCCCTTGTGCAAGCGATACTTCCACTACTTGGGGGAGGTCACCAGGCATCCGCATGCTCGACGTATCTCGGCGCTCCACCCAATTCCTTGACCGGCTGGGCGAGCGCAACGTATTGGACCAGCTCGTTTCGGGCGTGCGGGCGGGCCGCAGTCAGGTGCTGGTTCTGCGCGGCGAAGCGGGCTGCGGAAAGACGGCGCTCTTGCTGCAGTTGTCTGGCGCGGCCGGGGGATGCCGGATCGCCTGGGCGACCGGCGTCGAGTCCGAGATGGAGCTGGCTTTCGCCGGTCTACATGCGTTGTGCGCGCCTCTGCTGGGCCGTATTGAGAAATTGCCCAAGGCGCAGCGCGAGGCACTCAGCACGGCGTTCGGCATGAGCGCCGGACCACCGCCGGAGCGGTTTCTGGTCGGGTTGGCGGTCCTGAGCCTCCTGGCAGACGCGGCTGAAGAGCAGCCGCTCGTCTGCATCGTGGACGACGCGCAATGGCTTGACCGCGTGTCCTCGCAAACGCTCGGGTTCGTGGCGCGGCGCCTCCTGGCGGAACGGGTGGCGCTGGTGTTCGCGGTGCGAGAGCAGGGCGCCGAACCAGGCGACGAGCAGGGGCTCGCGGGTTTGCCGGAGCTGGCGATCGGCGGGTTGACCCCCGAGCATGCGCGATTGCTGCTGGATGCAATCATCCGCGGTCCGCTCGACGAGCAGGTGAAAGCCCGCATCCTCGATGAGACCCGTGGCAATCCGCTCGCGCTGATCGAGCTGCCGCGTGGCTTGACGCCCGCCGAGCTGGCCGGCGGGTTCGGCTTCCCGGACGCACGACCACTGACGAGTCGCATCGAGCGAAGCTTCGTGCAGCGGGTTGAGAAGCTTCCGCGCGACTCCCGGCTGCTGCTCTTGACCGCTGCGGCCGAGCCTGTGGGTGACGTGTATTTGCTGTGGCGAGCCGCGGAGCGCCTCGGGATTCGAGCAGAGGCGGGGACACCGGCCGAAGCTGCCGGATTGATCGAGCTCGGGGTCCGGGTTCGTTTTCCGCACCCGCTCGTTCGCTCGGCGATCTATGTCGCGTCGAACCCGAGCGACCGCCGCGACGTACATCGAGCCATCGCCGACTCAACCGACCCGGTGCTCGATCCCGACCGGCGCGCCTGGCATCGCGCCCACGCGGCGGCGCAGCCAGACGAAGCGGTTGCCACGGAAATGATTCGCTCCGCCGATCGCGCGCAGGGCCGAGGTGGGCTGGCCGCTGCCGCAGCATTCCTGAAACGGGCTGCCGAGTTGACGCCGGATGCACAAGTGCGAATCGAGCGGGCGCTCGCCGCAGCGGAGGCCAAGCTCGACGTCGCCGACTTTGCGTCGGCATCCACCCTGGTGTCGGGGCTCCCACTCGGGCCGCTCGACGAGCTGCAACGTGGACGGCTCGAACGACTGCGCGCCCAGATCGTGTTCGCCACCCAGCGCGGTCGCGTTGCGCCCGGAGTGCTGCTCGAAGCCGCCCGGCGGCTCGCGCCCCAGGACCCCGCGCTGGCCAGACAAACGTACGTCGAGGCGTTCTCGGCGGCGATGTTTGCCGGGCGTCTCGGTACTGATCCGCACCAGTGCGAGCTTGCCGAGTCAGCCCGCGCGTCGACCGCGACCACGCCACTGAGCGTCGCGGACCTGCTGCTCGATGGGCTCGTGAAGCGGTTCACCGAGGGGTATGCGGCATCGGTCGCACCGCTCAGACGGGCGCTCCGCTCGCTCGCCGACACCGAGGACGTTGGAGAGGACCAGCGCTGGCTGTGGCTGGCCTGCCGCCTCGCGCAGGACCTCTGGGACGACGACCTCTGGCAGGCGCTCGCGACCCGCGGTGCCCGTATCGGACGGGACAGCGGCAGGCTCAGCCTGCTCGCCAACTCGATGAACCATCTCGCGGCCTTCCACGTCCATTCGGGTGCGTTCGCGACCGCGGGGGTGCAGATCGACGAAGTCGACGCGATCGCGCAGGCGACGGGACTTCCACCACTGAAGTATTCGACCTGCATGCTGCTCACGATGCGCGGGGATCTCGCTCAAATGCGATCGATGCTCGCAGCCTCAATGCAGGGCGCCCGGGCACGCGGGGATGGCGCGGCGATCGGTGCGTGGAGCTTCCTCCTCGCGCGCATCCATAACGGCCACGGTGAATACGACAAGGCGCTCGTCGCTGCGCGGCAGTCGTGCGAGTACGAGGACATCATGACGTATGGCTGGGCTCTCGCCGAATGGGTCGAGGCCGGTGTCCGCGGCGGGAAGCTGGACGACGCAGCTGCGGCGCTCGACCGGTTGACCGAGCGCACCAGTGCCTGCGGTACCGAGTGGGCGCTCGGCGTCGAGGCGCGCTGTCGCGCGCTGCTGAACGACGACGAGAACTGCTACCAGGAATCGGTCGAGCGTCTCGCGCGGAGCCGCGGGGCGGTCGATCTCGCGCGAAGCCAGCTCTGCTACGGGGAGTGGCTCAGGCGCGCGAACCGTCGTCTGGACGCACGCGAGCCGCTGCGCGCCGCCCACGAGAGCTTCAGCCGTATGGGCGCGGCAGCGTTTGCCGAGCGTTCCCACCGCGAGCTCCTGGCGACGGGCGAAACAGTTCGCAAGCGTGCGGGGCAGCTGCAGGAGGCCCTGACGCCTCAGGAAGTACACGTCGCGATCATGGCCCGGGATGGGCACACCAATCCCGAGATCGGCGCCCGATTGTTCATCAGTCCGCGCACCGTGGAGTACCACCTTCGCAAAGTCTTCGTGAAGCTGGGCATCGCTGGGCGAAGAAACCTTCGGGACGTGCTCGCAGCGGGGTCGCATCACGACGGACTGGGCCTCAACTAGACTGGACAGCCCCATGAACGCCTCGGATCTCCGCAACCGGTGTCATCTCCTCCGGTCCTTGCACCAACCCGGCAAGCCCCTCCTGCTCCCCAATGCGTGGGACGCGGCCACGGCCCGAGCCGTGGTCAAAGCCGGATTCCCGGTAGTAGCGACGACGAGCTGGGGCGTCGCCGCCGCGCTAGGCTACGAGGACCACGAAGGAGCCCCCGCCGCGGAGATGCTCGCGGCGGCGGCGCGGATCTCGAGGAGCGTCGACGTCCCAGTGACGGTCGACGCCGAGGCCGGCTATGGGATGGAGCCGGGAGCGCTGGTGGCTGCGCTTCGAGACGCGGGAGCCGCGGGATGCAACCTCGAGGACACCGAATACACGCCCGGCATCCCCCACGATCACGCGGCCGGCGTCCTCCGTGATCGAGCCCGGCACGCGAAGTGGCTCCGCTCGGTCCGCGAGGCCGCCGAGGCGAGCGACTACCCGCTGGTGATCAACGCCCGGGTTGACTGCTTTCTAAGCCCATTCATTGCGGGAGCCGAGGCTGAGACGCAGCGGAGGCTCGTCCCCGAAGCCCTGGAACGCGCGCGCGCCTATCTCGACGCCGGTGCCGATTGCGTCTATCCGATCGCCCTGTGGGAGCCGGTTGCCCTGGGTCACTTCATGTCGGAAGTGGGCGGCCCGGTGAACGTCACTCGCGTTCCACAGGTCTCCTCGGTCGCTGACCTTGCGGGGCTCGGTGTGTCTCGGGTGAGCTGGGCCCTCTACTTGTACTTCGCGTCGATGGCTCGCTTCGAGGACCAGCTTCGGTCACTTGAGTAATGCCGCATCCGCAGGAGGCCTTGGCGTATCTTACCGGAGCGGCGAGCGGTAGCTTGATCCGGCGAAGTTTCAGGAGACAACGCGCACAGCCTGAGGACGGTATCCGATGACCACGATTGCAACGAAGCGACGGCAGGAGCTGGTGGGACGCCGCAACTCCGCGGTGCTCTCGCCGACCGATATCAAACCCGCGGCCACTCGCGACATCGCAGCGGTTCTCAACCGCCTGCTGGCCGACGTGTTCGCCCTGTACGTCAAGACCAAGAACTTCCACTGGCACTTGAGCGGGCCGCATTTCCGGGACTATCACCTGCTCTTCGACGAGCAGGCGGACCAGCTCTTCGCCATGACCGACCCGATCGCCGAGCGGGTGCGCAAGCTGGGCCGGATCACCATCCGCTCCATCGGTGAAATCGCTCGCACCCAGAAGCTCGTAGACAACGACGCGGAGTACGTCGAGCCGCTGGACATGCTGGCGGAACTGGGGGAAGACACCCGCACGCTGCTGGGGACGCTGCGCACGGCGCACGACATCTGCGAGAAGTACGGCGACGTCGCTACCACCAGCCTGATCGAGGTGTGGGTGGACGAGACCGAGCGGCGGAGCTGGTTCCTGTTCGAGACGAGCCGGCG
>CAYNNS010000185.1:0-6576 GCA_964398345.1 uncultured Gemmatimonas sp.
GGGTAGCGCGGCGAGCGCGCCAAACAGCGTCAGCACCAGCACCTCACTCGCGGCGTGCCAGAGCAAGCGGCCGCGCCCCGCACCGAGCGCGCTGCGCAGGGCCGCCTCGCCACTCTTTCCGATGGCACGCACCCGCACCAGGTTGCCGACGTTGGCGCAGGCGAGCAGCAGTAGCAGACCCCCGCCCGCCATGAGCAGCAGCAGCGTCGGGCGGACGGCGCCGACAACGTCTTCGTGCAGCGGTTTGAGGACGACGCTCCATCCGGCGCTCGAGCGCGGATAGGCCCGGGCGATCCGGTCGGCGAGAGTGACCAGCTCGCTGGTGGCGCGCTGCAGGGTGGTAGCGACGGCGAGCCGGCCCGTCACGTCGATGTAGTGGGCGCCGCGCTGCGTCGCGACGTCTTTGGGGACCTGGAAGGGAATCCAGCCCGCCATGCTGCCGATGGGGAACCCGAATCCCGCCGGCATGACGCCGATGATCTCGTAGCTGTCGCCATCCAGCATCCAGCGCCGGCCCAGCACCTTCCGGTCGCCGCCAAAGCGACTCACCCAGGCATCGTGCGACAGCAGCACCACCCGCGGTGCTCCCCTGGCAAACTCCGCCGGCGTGAAGGAGCGTCCCAGGGCGGGGCCCACGCCGGTCACCCGCCGGAACCCATCGGTCACCGCGAAGATGTGGACCTGCTCCGCCGGGCCTTCGCCAGTGGCCGCGACATACTCGTCCTGCCAGCCGACCAGGGCATCGAAGCTGCTCGCCTCCCGCTGCCAGTCGTAGAGATCCGTCGGAGACACCGCAAAGGTCGGCCAGCCTCCCTTGGGGTTGCTGGAATAGACCGCGACGAGACGTTCGGCGTCGGGGTAGGGAAGCCCGCGGAGCACCACGCCGCTCAGGACGCTGAACACCGTGGCATTGAGTCCGATGCCGGTGCCGAGCACCAGGATGCCCATGA
The DNA here is from genome assembly GCA_964398345.1 of uncultured Gemmatimonas sp. Classification (GTDB taxonomy): domain Bacteria; phylum Gemmatimonadota; class Gemmatimonadetes; order Gemmatimonadales; family GWC2-71-9; genus JABFSM01. Next base: position 951 of record CAYNNS010000185.1, read on the forward strand.
GCGCGAATCCCGGGGCGCGCTCGAGCCCCCGCGCCGCGAGCCGCAGATCCTGCCAGAGCCCGCTCCACCACTCGCGCCGCCGCCGCTCCCGCCGCTCCGCGACGTCGATGGCGCGGCATTCGCGGGCAAAGCGCTCGCGCGGACCGAAGAGGCGCTCGGCTTCCCGGCGCGCCTCCGCCGCGGGGAGTCCCAGCCGGGTGAGCGCATCGGCTTTGAGCTGCAGGTGGGCTTCGAACTCGGTCGCGATGTCTTCACCCGGCTCGGGCTCGCGGCCGATCAGACGGAAGAGACGGCGAAAGCCGGCCACGTCAGCGCTCCGCGGTGCGCAGCACCTTGCCCACCGCACTGACGTAACGCTCCCAGAGCGAAACCTCCTGGCGGAGCTGGGCACGGCCTTTCGGGGTCAAGCGATAGAACCTGGCCCGGCGGTTGTTGTCGGAGAGCCCCCATTCCGCCTCGACCCAGCGGCGCTGCGCGAGCCGGTGGAGCGCGGGGTAGAGCGCGCCTTCTTCGATCAGAAAGGCGGCGTCGGAGCGCTCCCGGATCCAGGTCGCCACGTCATAGCCGTGGGCCGGGCCCGAGGAGAGGGACTTGAGGACCAGGAGATCGAGGGTGCCTTGCAGCAGGTCGAGCGCGGCCATACCGTCATTCCCATAAGCGTCTTATGGAAACGTGCCCAGCTTCCCATAAGATGTCAATGGGAAGGCGGCGCGCCGCGCCAGGTCACCCGCCAGATTCGCCCCTGCATGTCATCGCTGAGGTAGAGGGCGCCGTCGGGCCCCTCGGCGAGCCCGGTCGGGCGATACCTGGCCAGCACCGGGTCGAGCGTTCCGCCGGCAAAGCCGTCGGCGAAGACCTCGAAGCGACCCGCGGGCTTGCCGGCCAGCAGGGGCACAAAGACGACGCGGTAGCCGTCTTCCGGTAACGGCTGCCGGTTCCAGGAGCCGTGAAAGGCGATGAACGCGCCGCCGTGATAACGGGCCGGGAACTGCGCTCCCCGATAGAACAGCAGGGCGTTCGGCGCCCAGTGGCCCGGAAAACCGATCAGCGGCTGCGTGGTCGTCGCGCAGCGCCCCACGGCATGGCCGTCGCCACCGTACTCCGGCGCCAGCACCTTCCGCTGCTGGATCCCATCGTGATAGCAGTACGGCCAGCCCCAGTCGTCGCCACGCTCGACGCGATGGAATTCCTCCGAGGGCAGCTCGGCGCCCTGCCGCAGGTCGTAGAGCTGCGGAAAATTCTGCGCCAGTCCGTCCCGCCCATGCGAGAGCGAATAGAGTCCCTGCCACTCGGCGCTCCAGGCCATCGCGAGCGGGTTGCGGATGCCGGTAGCGAAGCGCTCCCCGTCCACCGGATGGCGCTGGTGCAGCCGCGTGGCACTGTAGCGCCAGATCCCCGAACGGTACGGCAGCTCGGGACAGGGATCGGGAGCGGCGGCCGTGCGACTCGGCCGGCACGCATTGCTGGCCGAGCCGAGGCTCACGAAAAGATTGCCCGCAGCATCGACCGCGAGGCTGTGAGCCAGGTGCCCGATGTCCTCCGGCATGCCGCTGACCAGGGTGTCCGGCGGGCCGACGACACCGCTCTCGTCGGAATTCAAGCGAAAGCGTTCCACCGTGGCGCGCGACGCGACCAGGAGGAATCCTCGGGACAGGGCGATCCCGGTTGCGGTGGGAAAGGGGACGCGGGCCTCGACGTCGGCATGCCCGTCGCCGGTCGTGTCGCGGAGGATCAGGATCCCGCCCGCGGTCCGGTCGGGGCGCAAGCGGCCGATGCGGGTTACCGAGCCGCCGGTGACCTCTCCCACGGCCACGAAGAGGGTGCCGCTCTTGCCCACGACGAGGTGGCGCGCCATCCCGACCAGATCGGCGAATACGGTCGCGCAGAACCCCTGGGGCAACGTGATGCCGGTCGCCTCGCGGGGGCAGGCGGGTTGCCGGGTTAGGACCGCAGTCGCGAGCAGCAGCTGGCGCACCATCGGCTCAGCCCTCGCCGCGCAGCACGACGATCGGGTCGATGCGCAGCGCGCGGCGGGCCGGCAGCCAGCACGCGATCCCGGCGACCCCCGCGACGACCGCGAGCGTCAGCCCCAGGGTCAATGGGTCGAGCGGGGAGGTTTCGAACAACAAGCCGCCGAGGAAGCGGGTCGTGAGCAGCGCACCAGTGAGCCCGAGCGCGAGCCCCAGGGCGATCAGGCGAAAGCCCCCGCCGAGGATGAGCCGAACCAGCGCCGGATCACTGGCGCCGATGGCGCGGCGCACGCCCAGCTCTTTGCGGCGTTGGGTGACGGAGTAGGCGAGCACGCCATAGAGACCCACAGCGGCAAGCGCGAGCGCGATGCCACCCAGCAGAGAGAGCAACGCCATCGGATAGCGGCGGTCCGCGAGCGAATCGTGCTGGCGTTCCCTCATGGTCTCGAGGTCGAGCAGCGGCAGTCCGGGATCGCGACTGGCGACCAGGCGGCGCAGCGCCGGAATCAGCGGACGCGGATCGTTGGCAGTCCGGACGACGAGTGTGAGCGTCTCGGCGCGCCGCTGCGTCGCATCGAAATAGACCGCAGGGCGCGGCGGCGTATCGAGATTCTCGGTGCGGACGTCGCCGGCCACCCCGATGATCGTGTAGGCGGAGTCGGGCTCGGACCAGCCCACCCTGAGCTGCCGGCCGAGGGCCGCGGCGTCGCCGCCCAGCATCCGGGCCAGCGTGTGGTTGATCACGAGCACGCGGGCGCCGGCGGTACGATCCGTCGTCTCGAAGCCGCGACCGGTTCGCAGGGGAATGCCGAGCGCCGCGAAGTAGCCGCCGTCCACTTCGTTGACCTGGGTGATCGGCGCCTGCCCCGGCGCCGGCGGCGGCTCGCCAACGATCTGGAAGCCGGTGCTGGGCTGCACTCGGCGGAGCGGCAGGAAGGTCGCGAGCCCGACGCGCTGAACCCCGGGCAACACCGCGGCCTGGCGGGCCAGCTCCAGGAAGAAGCCGCGCCGCAGCTCGACCTTCGGGTAATCGCGGTGGGGAAGGCTGAGCTCGAAGCTGATGACTCCGGTGGGATCGAGGCCCGCGTCCTGAGCCAGCACCTGGCGGAGCGAGCGGATGACGAGGCCCGCGCCGGCGAGCAGGATGCAGCAAAGCGCCACCTGGGTGACCACGAGCGCGGCGCGGAGCCGGCCGGCGCGCGGGTTAGGGTCGTCGCCGCCATGGCCGCTCAGGACACCCCGCAGGCGGCCTTCCCGGACCACCAGGGCAGGGGCCAGCCCGAAGCCCAGCCCCGCCAACAGCGTGATGCCGGCCGTGAAGCCCAGCACCCGGAGGTCGAGCCCGACTTCGTCCAGCCGCGGGATCTGGCGCAGCTGCGAGGCGACCAGCACCCGCAGCAGCCCCGCCGCGAGCGCCACCCCGGCCGCCCCGCCGAGTCCGGCGAGCAGGAGACCTTCGACCAGCCACTGCCGCAGCACCTGGCCGCGGGAGGCGCCGAGGGCGGAGCGCAACGCGAGCTCGCTCTTCCGGGCGATCGCCTGGCCCAGATGCAGATTCGCCACGTTGGCGCAGGCCACTAAAAGCACGAAGCCGATCGCCGCGCCGAGCAGCCAGAGCACCGGCCGTGCGCGACCCGTGACCTCCTCGCTGAGCGGAAGCGCCCGGACCGACCAGCCGGTATCGAAGGCCGGGAATTCCCGCTCGAGTCCCTTGGCGATGCCGGCGAGCTCCCGGGTCGCCGAGGCGGCATCCTGTCCCGGCGCGAGCCGGGCGATGGCAATGACGTAGCGGCCGCGTGGCTGGTGCAGTGCCGCGGTCATGGGCATCGGTTGCCAGTAGTCCTCGTCGCCGAGGCGCCGGAAACCCGGAGGCATGACGCCGATGACGAGCGCCGCCGCTTCACGGGCCCTTATCGGCTTCCCGACGATGGCCGGATCGCCATGGAAGCGGCGGATCCAGAGCGCATGGCTCAGCAGCAGGGCGACCGGAGCATTGGGCAGGGTGTCGTCGGGAAGAAAGCCGCGCCCGAGGCGGGGGTGCGCACCGAGCAGGGCGAGCAGATTGGTCGAGATGGCGCGGCCGTTGAGCTGCTCGGCGGGCTCGTCGGCAAGGGTGATGCTGGCCCAGGAATAGATCGCGAGATCCCGGAGCGCGTGGCTGCGCTCGCGCCAGAACAGCGCGTTGGTGGGCGAGAGGATGCTCTGGCCCTCGGGGTTCGCGGCCTTGACTTCACGCAGCGCGACTAACCCGCCGGCGTCCCGGTACGGCAGGGGCCGGAGCAGCACCGGATCGAGCACGCTCCAGAGCGCGGTGGTCGCGCCGATGCCGAGCGTGAGGGTCAGGATGGACGCGACTGCGAAGCCCGGACGGTGGCGCAGGGCGCGGCCGGCATAGCGCAGATCGCGGCCGGCGCCCTCGAGCCAGCGGATCGCCCAGACGGCGCGCGAGGCCTCCCGCAGCTGCGCTTCGTTGCCGAGCCGGCGCCGGGCGGCAAAGCGCGCCGCCTCGGCGGAGCAGCCGGCGGCCTCGGCGTGCTCGCGGGCCAGGCTCTCGTGAAAGCGGAGCTCCTGCTCGAGCTCGGCCTCGTGGCGGTGCCGGGTGAGATACCAGCGCAGCCGACGGAGGAGTTGCAGCACGCGGACTCCCCCTCAGGCCGGGCGGGGCCGGGGTCGCAGCACCCGGCGCACCGCCGCGACCACCTGCTCGAACGCGGAGACTTCCTGCGCGAGCTGGCGGCGGCCCGCCGCCGTGAGCTCGTAATAGCGCGCCCGGCGTTTGGTGGGTGTGGTCCGCCATTGGGCTGAGACCCAGCCCTTGAGCCGGAGCCGCTGCAGGGCGGGGTAGAGCGAGCCTTCCTCGACCCGCAGCGCGGCGGCGCTCACCCGCCCGAGGTGCTGGGCGATGCCGTAGCCGTGCATGCGGCCGAGCGAGAGGCTCTGCAGGATGAGGAGGTCGAGGGTGCCGGGGAGCAGATCGACCTTGAAGGGGTCCCGTTGAGGCATAGACTTTCAACCCATAGATAATCTATGGAACGAGAAGCTAGGGCCCCGCGGCGCCGCTGTCAAACGGGCGCTCAGTCCAGGCCGCGGTAGAGCCGGAGCCTGACGGGAAGCAGCCGGTCGACGGCGTCCTCGAGGCGGAGCCGGACCCGGCGGAGCGTCACCGGGGGGAAGCGCTCGAGCTTGCGGTAGCCGATCGTGGTGCCCTGGCTCAGGGTTTCCCAGGGCCCGCCGTCGGAGCCTTCCAGCCGGTAGCGCGCGACCCGCTGGCCCCGCGCGATGTCCTCGCGCAGATCGGCGAGGCCCAGGGTAACCAAGCCGCCGAGCTCGGTGATGGCGACGGCGCTGCGCGCGCCGGTCGGCTGCCAGGTCAGCTTCGGGCCGGCCAGATCGCGCTCGAACAGCCGGGTGAGCCGCTGGTGCAGCTCCGCGAGACGGGACGCATCGGTCTCGTGCAGCAGCCCGGCCCGGGTCGGCGGGACGTTGAGCAGCAGTTTGGAGTTGCGTCCGACGGAGCTGAAGTACAGTCCGACCAGCTGGTCCGCCGATTTCACTTTGGCGTCTTCGGCTGGGTGATAGAACCAGCCCGGCCGGATCGAGACGTCGGTTTCTCCCGGCCGCCAGACCGTGCCGCGCGGATCGCCTTCCTGCAGGGC
>CAYNNS010000186.1:0-6566 GCA_964398345.1 uncultured Gemmatimonas sp.
TGATCCAGACCGTCGCCGACATCGCCTGGCGCCGGATCAGCGGCCAGGCACTGCTCAAGCGCAAGCGGGCCGCTGCGTGAAGATCGGGATTCTGTTCGACGGAGGGAGCAACGACTGGGACCAGAAGGACGTCGCGGCGGTCCTGGCCAACGTCAACGAAATCCAGGCCGAGCTGCGCCGCGCCGGACACGACACTTCGCTCATCCCGGTCCAGCTCGGCGACGTCGGCTGGCTCAAGCGGGTTCAGCGGCACGATCTGATCTTCAATCTCTGTGAAGGCGTGAACGGCTACGCCCGCTACGAGGATTTTGCCGTGGCGGCGCTCGAGCTCTCGCGAGTGCCATTCACCGGGTGCCCCGCCTGGCCGGTCACCATCTGTCACCGCAAGCACATCGCCAACACTCTGCTGGCGGCTGCCGGAGTTCCGGTTCCCCCCTTCATGCTGGCGCGGGGCATCACCCCGCCGTCCGGGCTGCGCTATCCCGTGATCGTGAAACCCTCGGGAGAAGACGCCAGTGTCGGTATCGACGGCGGTGCGGTCTGCGAAACCCGCAAGGCGCTGCGCGACCGGCTGGCCCGGACCCTGGAGCAGTGGAGCGAGGTGCTGATCCAGGAGTATGTCGCGGGGCGCGAGGTCAACGTCGGCTTCATCGGCCGCGATCTGATGCCGCTCTCGGAGATCAACTTCGCGCGGATGCCCGAAGGCAGCTGGCCCATCGTGACCTATGCCGCCAAGTGGAGCAGCGGGAGTGCCGAGGACCTCGGCACCGAGCCGATTTGCCCCGCGGTGCTTTCCCCCGAGCTGCAGCGGCGCGCGGTGCAGGCGGCGCGGCAGGCGTGGGAGACGCTCGCCGGCGCGCAAGGCTACGGCCGGGTGGACCTCCGCATCACGGGATCGGGAGAGGTCTACGTGCTGGAGGTGAATCCCAACCCCGATCTTTCGAGTGACGCCGGTCTCACCCGGATGGCCAAGGCGCGCGGCTGGAGCTACGGCGATCTGATCCTGCACGTCGTCGAGGAATGCTTGCAGCGCTATGAACGGGCCCGCGCCGCCGAGGTCATCACCCAGAACGTGCCTGCATGAGCACCACGATCGCTTCTCCCGGCGTCCGGGCCCTCACCGAGCGGGATCGTTCCCTCGTCGAGGCGATGACCCGCGAATGCGGCGTCTTTCGCGCGGACGAGGTGAAGGTGGCGCTCGAGGTGTTCGACGCGGCGCTCGGCATCGGCCGGCGGCGCGATCTGGACTACGAAACCGCTGGAATCGTGGTCGACGGCGCCCTGGCGGGCTGGGCCTGCTGGGGGCCGACCCCCTGCACGGTGGGGACCTTCGACCTGTACTGGATCGTCATCGCCCCCGAATGGCAGGGGCGGGGAGCGGGTGGAGCGCTGCTCGCTGAAATGGAGCGCCGTATTGACGGCCGGGCCCGGCTGATCGTGGTGGAAACGGCGGGCCGGCCGCAGTACGCGCCGACCCGCAAATTCTACGAAGCCCACGGCTATACGGTCGAGTCGCGCATCGTGGATTACTATGCGCCGGGGGATGATCTGGTGGTGTACGTGAAGAGAGTGCCAATCGCCTGATCGCCTAATCGACTAATCGACTAATCGACTACTCAATGTCCACCTGGCAGGAAGTCCTCAAACAGCGCTCCATTACCAGCCTCGAGGCGCTCGCCGAGCGCTTCGGGCCCGAGCACTTCCCGCCCGAGCATCAGGAGCGACTCCGCCGCGCGATCGACAATTTCGAGTTCCGGATCTCCCCGCCGATGGTGGATCTGATCCAGCGCCCGGACGATCCCATCTGGCGACAGTACATCCCGACGATCCAGGAGCTCGAGGTGGTCGATGGCATCGTCGACTCGCTCTCCGAAGATCGGGACAGCCCGGTCCCCAACATCACGCACCGCTATCCCGACCGCGCGCTCTTCCTGGTTTCTCCGGTGTGCGCCAGCTACTGCCGCTTCTGCACCCGGCGCCGCAAGGTCGGCGACCCGGAAAAGATCCCGATGTCCCAGTTCGAGTCCGCCTTCCAGTACCTGGAGGCGCATCCCGAAATCCGCGACGTCATCATGTCCGGCGGCGATCCCCTGATGCTCTCGGATCGGCGCCTCGAGGCGATCCTCACCCGGCTCCGGGCCATCGAGCACCTCGAGATCATCCGGATCGGAAGCCGCATTCCGTGTCACCTGCCCGAGCGCATCACTCCCGAGCTCTGCGCGCTGCTGCGGCGCTTCCACCCGCTCTTCATTAACACGCATTTCAACCACCCCGACGAGCTGACCCCCGCGGCGGTCCAGGGGCTCGGCCGGCTCGCCGACGCTGGTATTCCGCTCGGATGTCAGACCGTGTTGCTCCAGGGCGTCAACGACACGCCCGAGGTCATGGTGCGCCTGATGCAGCGCCTGCTCATGGCGCGGGTGCGGCCCTACTACATCTACATGGCGGACCAGGTGGCCGGCGGCGAGCACTTCCGCACCAGCGTCCAGACCGGACTCGAGATCATGAAGGCGCTGCGCGGCTGGACCAGCGGACTTGCCAACCCCCACTTCGTCATCGATGCCCCGGGCGGCGGCGGCAAGGTTCCGCTGCTGCCCGAGTACGTGGAGAGCATTACGGAGGACGAGGTGGTGTTCCGGAATTTCAAAGGCGAGCGGTACAGCTACCGGCAGCCGCACCCGGCGCGGAAGCCGGTCTCGGATCCGGAGTATTTCCTCGAGCCGATAAGAGGGTAGGCCGTTACTTACCCTCAGTCCCTCTTACCCTCTTACCCTCTTACCCTCTTACCCTCTTACCCTCTTGCCCTCTTGCCCTCTTGCCCTCTCCCGCCCCCAGCGCTCCGGCGCCTTGCGTCCCGCCATTCCCAGATACATCCGCAGCTTTGGGCTCACCGCTTTCCTGAGCAGCACCGTGGTAATCGCCTGATTCTGCTCGGGAGCAACCTCCTCCAGTATTCGCACCACTCCGCTCTCGAGCACGGCGAGGGGCTTGCCGTCCCTGAAAACGATCCGGTTTCTCGCCACGGCCGCGAGGCGCTCTCCCGGCAACACCGTGCCGAGCAGGTTGAGCGGATCGACCGCGGAAATGGAGATCAGACTCCCCGATGCCGGCTGGCGCCGCGCGGCGCGCAGGCCGACGACAGCCTCAGGAAGGGCGAACTGCTCTCCCGTCACTCCCGTGACGAACCGGCCGCCGCGTAACTCACCCCGCGCCTCGAGCCGGCGATACACCAGCAGCAGCTCGCGCCAGGGAACCGAGATCCCCTCTCGCGTAAGCAGCTTGTTGAAGACGACGCCGTAGCGTCGCAGCAGAACTCGCGCGTAAAGCTCGATCGCTTCGTGATCGGCCTCCTCCCTGCTTCCTCCTCCCTCCTCCCTGATCAGCGACCATCTCCCCGCCGCCTCCATGCCGAACGGCACGGTGCGGTGGCGCCGGGTCCCGCTCCCGAGTGGCTGGCGCTTGGCCGACGGAGTGACCACGGAGCGCAATCCCGCGTAGCTGTCCGACGTCACCAGGCCAGTTCCGGCCAGCTCGCCCAGCGCCTGCTCCACCTGGGTCGGCAGCAACCCGGCGCCGCTGACCAGCTCGGGCAGGAACGACGCCCCCCTGTTTTGCAACACGTCGCGCACCGCCGCGGCGTTGCTGGAGAGCCGTTCTTCGGTGCGAAGAACGCTCAGCCGCAGCCAGAGCTCGCGATGTTCGCGCCGGAAGAGCGCCACCGGCGTCGTCCGGATCGGGCGGTTCACATGCGACCCGTCGCTCGGCGAGGAGCCGGGCGCGGACAAGCGTGCCCACGCGACCCGGCCCGTGAGGCAGAGCAGATCGAGCAGCGCCGGGTCGTACTCGGTGCAGCGCGCGGCCAGGATTTCCGACTCCCAGGCGCCCGCCGGCACTTCGAACCCATCGAGCTGCTCGATCACACTCGCCAGCCCCTCCAGCCCCGCGGCGCGCTCCTCCGGAGTAACCCGCTGCCAGGAGAGCAGGAAGCGCTGGAACTCGCCCGTGCTCACCGGGGCGATTTCCGCGCGGAGTCGATTGAGGGTGTAGCGATGAATGCGGGCCAGCAGCCGCCGGTCGCACCACTCCAGCTCGTTCCGCCCCGGTGTAAAGCGGCCGCGCAGCACCACGCCTTCCGCTTCCAGCGCGAGCAGCCCCTGATCGATCGCAACGCTGTCGACACCCAACGACCCAGCCAGCTCGGCGGCCGTCGTCGGGCCCAGGATCTCCAGCCGACCGCGGAGCAGCTCGCGCACAGCCGTTACGTCTGGCAGGGCGCGCACCTGGGCGGCGCGCTCCGCCGCCACCCAGAGCGTGTCGATCTGGAGTGCGCGACGGTCCCGCAGCAGCTCCGCGAAAAAGGCTTCCCAGGAAGCTCCGTTTCGCCCGGCAATGCCTTCGGCTGCGGTCAGGAATCCGGAGACGTGGAGCGCATCGTGCAGCTCATCGGCGTGCACCACCTCAGGCCAGGCTTCGTCACGAACCCGCTCGATGGCATCCTGATCGAGAGCTCCGAGGTCGTCGGCCGAGCCGGGCTCGAAGGCACGGCGAGTCTGGACGGCCTGGGTGCGGCGCTCTTCCAGCGGAGCGTCGTCCAGGAAAGCGTAGGGCCTGGCGTTGAGGATCTCGGCCGCGAGCGGTGAGGGCTCCGGCAGGTCCCGGGCGATGCAACGGATCTCGCCCGAGTCGATGCCTCGCAGCATGCGCTCGAGCCCTTCGAGGTCCATCGCTTCGTGCAGGCAATCATTGAGCACCTGCGCCACCAGTGGATGATCGGGAATCTCCCGGTCACCGGGAATGTTCTCCAGGCAGGCCGCGGCGTCGGGAAAGGCCGCCGCGAGCAGATCATCCGATTCCATGCGCTGGAGCGGCGGCGGGACCTTTCTCCCGCTGCGATAGCGCGGCACCGCCAGCGAGATGTTCGCGTTCCAGCGCCAGCGGGTGGCGAACACCGGTGCGTCGAGCAGCGCCTGAATCAGGATGTCGCGCACCGTGTTGGGGTGCAGGAAGCGGAAGACGTTCTCGAGCGGGAAGGAGTGCTGCGGTCCCAGCGAGAGCAGCACGGCGTCCTCGGTGGCCGCGGCTTGCAGCTCGAAGTTGAACTGCCGGCAGAAGCGCTTGCGGAGCGCCAGTCCCCACGCCCGGTTGATGCGGCTGCCGAGCGGCGCATGCAATACCAGCTGCATGCCTCCCGCCTCGTCGAAGAAGCGCTCCGCGACGAGGAGCTGCTGCGTCGGCAGCTCGCCGAGCGCCCGGCGCGATTCGCCGAGGTATTCGACCAGCTGTTCTGCCGCCGGGCGCGGGATCCCCTGTAATCCGAGCCACTGCAGCGCGGTGTCCCGGTCGTCGAGCCGCTGCTCGAGCTCGGCGCGGAACGCGGACACTTCGGCGGACAGCTCGTTGCTCCGTGCCAGGGCCTCACCCAGCCAGAAGGGCAGGGTCGGCGGCTGGCCGCGCGCGTCCTCGACCCGTACGGTGCCGCGCTCGATCCGCAGCATCAGCCACGAGGTGTTGCCGAGCTGGAAGATGTCGCCGGGGTTGCTCTCGATCGCGAAGTCTTCGTTGAGCGTGCCGACGAAGGTCCCCTCGGGCTCCAGCACCACGCGGTAGTCAGCGTTGTCGGGTATCGCCCCACCCGAGGTGAGTGCCGTGAGTCGTGCCCCGCGGCGGCCGCGGACTCGGCCGTTCACTCCGTCGAGGTGGACCAGCGCGCCGCGCCGCCCCCGCCGGGTTACGAAACCGTCGGCGAGCATCCGGACCACGGCGTCGAAGCGCTCCCGGGGCAGGTCGCGGTACGGCCGCGCCTGACGGAACCGCTCGAACATCGCGTCGAGCGGCCAGGGCTCCGCCGCGCTCTCCGCGACGATCTGCTGCGCCAGCACGTCGAGCGGTTGCTCCTGAATGGCGATGCGGTCCAGCTCTCCCCGGGTGACCGCGCGCAGCAACGCGCTGCACTCCACCAACTCATCCCGGGTCAGCGGAAAGAGCCGCCCTTTCGGCGTGCCGTGGATGCTGTGGCCCGACCGGCCCACCCGCTGGAGGAAGGTCGCGATCCGGCGCGGTGAGCCCAGCTGGCACACCAGGTCGACATGGCCGATGTCGATCCCCAGTTCCAGCGAGGAGGTTGCGACGAGGGCCCGGAGCCCGCCGCCCTTGAGCCGCTCCTCGGCGTCGAGCCGGGCTTCCTTGGCCATGCTGCCGTGGTGTGCCGTGACCGCGGCGTCACCGAGGCGGTCCGCGAGCTGGCGGGCCACGCGCTCCGCCAGGCGGCGCGGGTTGACGAAGACCAGCGTGGTGCGGTGCTGCTGGATCAGCACGGTGATCCGTTCATACAGCTCGGACCAGACCTCCGCCGACATGACGGCCTGCAACGGGGAGCCGGGCAGCTCCAGGGCGAGGTCGAGCGCCCGGCGATGGCCCTCGTCGACGATGGCGGGAGCCGGCCCCGCGCCCGTCAGCCATTCGGCCACGGGCGCGAACCGTCGCTGCTTGGCGGAGAGGCCGATTCCCCTGAGCCCGCCGCACGGGGGAATAACGACCCGGTCCGCACTCACAGGCGGAGGTGGCCC
>CAYNNS010000187.1:0-6557 GCA_964398345.1 uncultured Gemmatimonas sp.
GAGCGGGCTCTTGGTGTCGCCGGTGCCCTGGAGCCCGCCCGTGTAAGCCAGCGCCGCGCTGATGAAGAGCCCCGACACGCTGAGCACCTTGAGCAGCTGGGTGCCCAGCTCCACCACCTCCGGCTGGTTCAGCCCGAACACCGCCAGCAGCTGGCTCGGAAAGAAGAAGAAGCCGAGACCGATCACGGCGGCCCCGGCGGTGCCGATGCGGGCGGCGAGGTGAACCGCCTGGGTGGCTCGGTCCGCGTGTCCCGCGCCGAGGTTCTGCCCCGCGATGGCTGCCGCAGCGCCCATCAATCCCAGCGACGTCCAGGTGATCAGGGAAAAGAGCTGCGTGTAGCATACCGCAAAGGCGGCCTGGGCCGCGGCGCTCTGGGCGAGCGACCCGATGAACGACAGCATGAACACGCCGCCGATGTTCATCGCGATGCCCTGAATCCCGCTCGGCAGCCCGAAACGAAACAGGGAACGGATGATGGTCCAGTCCGGGCCGAAGCCCATGCCGCGCGGAAAGGAGACCACCCAGCCGCCCCGCCAGAAGCGGAAGAGCGCATAACCCGAGACCAGGCCCGAGGCCAGCACGGTGCCGATGGCGGCGCCCGCTGTGCCGAGCCGGGGGATGGGGCCCAGGCCGCGGATCAGCACGACGTTGAACCCGATATTGAGCAGCGTCATCACGATGCCGAGCACCATCGGCGTCCGCGCGTCGCCCGCGGAACGCAGCGCCCCGGCGAGCATGTAGAACACCAGCAGCCCGGAGCTGAAGAGGAACATGATCCTGAGGAAGGGGAGGGCCTGGACCTTTACCGCCGCGGTCGCGTTCACCAGGTCGAGCAGATAGGGGGACAGGAACCACCCCAGCGGCGCCATCACCAGCAGCGAGAGGCCGAGCGCGGTGATGAAGGCCTGGTAGACCGTGCGGTCGACCTTGTGCTCGTCGCCGGCGCCGGCGAAGCGCGCCACCATCACGCTCATGCCGATAAAGAGTGAATTGATGAAGACGATGACGACGATGATGATCTGCCAGGCCACCCCGATCGCCGCGTTGCCGGTGTAGCCGACGAAGTGTCCGACCATCACGTGGTCGACGATGCCCTGCAAGCCGCCGATCACGTTGGTGAGCATGGTGGGCCACGCGAGCTTCCACACCGCCGGGGTGAGCGGCCCCTCCACCAGGGAGCGGTCGTAGCGGCGGCCGGCGCCAGTCAACGCGGGTCGGTGGCGGAGGGCTGGGCTCGGCTACTGCGCGCGGATGGCGATGCCGGGGTCGATCCGCGCCGCGCGCGCGGCGGGAATCCAGCACGCCGCGACGCCGATGGCCGCCATCAGCAGCGCCACCGCGCCCAGGGTGACCGGATCCTGCGGGGCTACGCCGAAGAGCAGACCCTGGATCAGTCGGGCGAGCACGAGCGAGCCTAACACGCCGAGGAGGAGGCCGACGCCCAGCAGGAGGCCGCCCTCGCTCAGCACCATGCGCTGGACCCGGCCGGCGTCGGCGCCGAGCGTCATGCGGATCCCGATCTCGTTGGTGCGCGCGCTCACCGAAAACGCCAGCACGCCGGCGATGCCCACCGCGGCGATCAGCACGGCGAGCAGCCCGAACGACGCGACCAGCATCGCGTTGAGACGGCGCGGTGCCACACTCTCGTCGCGGATCTGCTCGAAGGTGAGCACGTGCTCGACGGGTTGCTCGGGTGCCGCCGCGCGGACGGCCCGGGTCGCCGCGCCCGCGAGGGCCGCCGGATCACCCGCGGTCTGGATCACGAGGCTGCTGCCGAACACGGGAAATTGGGCGAAGGGCAGAAAGAGCACCGGAACCGGTGCGGCATCGAGACCGGCGTCCTTGGTATCGCCCACCACGCCGACGACGGTGCGCCAGTCGTCCGTGATCCCGATGAACTTGAGGACTTCGCCGGTCCACGCTACCCGGCGGCCGACCGGGTCCTGGCCTGGGAAAAGCCGGTCCGCGAGCGTCTTGTTGAGAATCACGACCAGCGGTGAGCCGCTCCGGTCGGTGCTGTTGAACTCGCGGCCCTTGAGCAGCGGGACGCCTGCCGTGCGGAAATAGTCCGGACTCGCGGTGCGACCCTCGGCATGCGGCTGCGGCTCGCCCGGCGCAAGGCTGTGGCCCTCCGCCTTGATGTCGAGCGCAAACTGTTGCGAGCGGAGCGGGACGGCCGAGCCGAGTCCCACTGCCGTGACGCCGGGCAGCGCCGCGACGCGGCTCTGGATGCCCTCGTACAGCGCCAGGTTCTTTTCCTGGGGCTGGGTGTAGTCCGGCGGGACTTCCAGGGTGAGCCGGTTGCCGCCGGTGAGGCCGGTGTCGACGACGCTGACGCGCTGCATGGTGCGGACCAGTAACCCGGCGCCCGTCAGCAGGATCACCGAGACCGCGATCTGCGCCACCACCAGCGTCTGCTGCAACCGCTGACGGCGGACGCCGCCCGTGGTCCGCCTGCCCCCGGCGGCCAGCGATGCGGCGAGCTGTTGCTCCCGGCCGAGGCGCGGCGCGAAGGAGAGCACCACCGCGACAACCAGGGTGAGCAGCAGGGTGAAGCCGAGCACCACGGCGTCGACCTGGATCTCGGCGGCGCGCGGGCTCATGCGCGCGGCGAAGGCGATCAGCATACCGACGCCACCGAAGGCCAGCAGCAGGCCCAGGATGCCGCCCAGCAGCGCCAGCACCAGGTTTTCGGCGAGCAGCAGGCGCCGCAGCCGGCCGGTGCCCGAGCCCAGAGCGGCGCGCACCGTCAGCTCGTGCTCGCGGCGCACCCCGCGCATCAGCGTCAGGTTGGTGACGTTGGCGCAGGCGATGATCAGGACGAATGCCGCCGCGCCCATTAGCAGCCAGAGAGTCAGCCGCGCCTTCTGGCCCAGCACCTCGTGGAACGGTGTCAGGGTGACCGTGTAGCCCGACCCGGCATCGTAGGCCTCGGGGTACTGCTTATGGACGCGCGCGGTGAGCGCGGCAACCTCGGCCCGGGCTTGTGGGACGCTGGCGCCGGGGGCGAGGCGCGCGATCATCTGGGTCATCCGGTGGGTGCGCCCAGTCACCATCGTGGCACTCAGATGGTGCTCGCTGTTCACCATGTTCATGAGCGCGTCCATCTTCTGCGGGAACGCGGGCGCGGCCTGCAGCACCCCGACGACCGGCACGTCGCGGCCGTTTACGTGGAGCGGCTTGCCGACGACGGCGCTGTCACCACCGAAATGGCTCATCCAGTACTCGTGGGTCAGCATCATCACGCGGGCCGCGCCGGGACCGTCGTCGCCCTTGTCGAAGGCGCGGCCCAGCTCCGTCGAGAGCCCCATCACCGAGAAGTAGTTCCCGGTCACCAGCCCGATGTCGATGCGCGACGCCGCCCCCTTCTCGACGATCGTGAACGTGATGGGCGAGTACTCCGCGATGCCGCCGAGCGTCTTGGCGCTCTCACGGAAGTCGTTGATCTCGGGGACCGAGAAGGCAATGTTCTCGCCGCCCGGCGTCTGGGCCGACTGGCGCAGGAACATCAGCCGGTCGCCGTCGCGATGCGGCAGCGGCTTGAGCAGCACGCCGCGCACCACACTGAAGATTGCGGTATTGGCGCCGATGCCGAGCCCGAGAGTCAGGATGACGGCGAGGGCGAAACCGCGGGCGTGGGAGAGACTGCGAAGCACGTAGCGGAACATGGGGATTTGTCGACTAGTCGATTAGTGAATTAGTGGCCCCTGAGCGTCCCGTAATATGGCTGCGGGGCGCTCCGGAAATCGACCTGCGATGTAAAGGAGTTGTTACCGGTGCCCGCGCAGCTCTTCCAGCTGCTCGCCAATCGCCTCGAGGATCCTGGAAGCCCGGCGCTTGGGCTCGCGGCCCCACTGACGGGGCAGGTCCCAATGCGGCGGCTCGTTGTGGGGTGCCGCGAAGGGGAAGCAGCCACCCTCGGACGGCTCGGTGCCCGAGAGGAAGTACTCGCGGGTCCCGCAGTCGCTGCCCCAGTTGTTGCCGGCGAGCGTGACGTACCCCTCGGTGATGCCGTCGGGGACTTCGAACGAATCACCCTCGCCGTCGGTGCTGGCTTCTGCCAGGAAACTCGCCACGATCGGCAGCGCGGCGCCCGCGCCGGTGAGGCCGACACTCCGGCCATCGTCGAATCCTACCCAGGCGCCGACCACCAGGGCGGGCGAATAGGCGATGAACCAGGCGTCGCGCCAGTCGTTGGAAGTTCCGGTCTTGCCCGCGATGGCACCGAAACGGCCGCTCTCGTTGAGCGCGCGACCGGTGCCGCGCTCGACGACGCCTTGCAGCATCGAGGTGACGAGGTAGGCGACGGCGGGATCGACTACGCGGGTCAGATGCGGAACCGGCGCCGTGGCGAGGGTGTCGCCGTTGCGCGCCACTCCGCTGAGGGTCTGCGGATCGGCGAGCTGCCCGCCCGCGGCGAGCACCCCGTAGGCCCGCACCAGTTCGAGCAGCGTCACCTCGGAGCTTCCCAGCGCCAGGCTCGGCACGGCGCGGAGCGGGCTGCTGATGCCGAAGCGCGCGCCGGTGGCGGCGATGCGATCGGGGCCGATGGCGAGACCGATCCGCGCGAAGGGCACGTTGAGGGATTGCTCCATCGCTTCGCGCAGGGTGACGCTGCCACGGAACTGGCCGTCGTAGTCGAGCGGCTCCCAGAGTCCGGCCGGCGTACTCACGCTGAGCGGCTCGTCGTCGAGCGCGGAGGCGAGCGTGAAGGCGGGATCGCGGCCGCGGAAGCGCTCCAGCGCCGCGACCGCGACGATCGGCTTGAAGGCGCTGCCGGGCTGGCGCCGCGCGGCGGTCGCGCGATTGAACTGCGAGGTGCCATAGTCTCGTCCGCCCACGAGCGCGAGGATCTCACCCGTTCTCGGATCGAGTGCCACCAGCGCCGCTTCTGCCCCGGCTGCGCGGCCCCCCGCCCGCCCGGCGCTCTGGATGGCGCGTTCCGCGGCCCGTTGCAGCCTGGCATCGAGCGTGGTGTACACCGAGACGCCCCGGGCGGGGAGGCCGCGCTTGATCGCTGGCGAGGCGAAATCGCGGAAGTACCGGCCATCGATCACGCGCGCCGGGTACGCGCGCGGGGCGACACCATTGCGGGTCACACGGGCCGCGGTAGTGCGGGTAATGCGCTTCTGGTCCACCATGATCTGCAAAACGAGATCGCGCCGCTGCCGGGCGAGCTCGGGGTTGTGATTGGGCGCGGTGCGGTTGGGCGCGCTGATCATACCGGCGAGCATCGCCGCCTCTCCCAGGGAGAGCCTTCGCGCGTCGCGGCCGAAGTAGTAGCGCGAGGCCGCGCCCACGCCGTGGATGGCTCGCGCGCCGTCCTGCCCGAGATAGATCTCGTTGAGGTAGGCCTCGAGGATCTGCGACTTGCTGTACCGCGCTTCCAGCGCCAGGGCGAGCGCCGCCTCGCGCAGCTTCCGCAGCGGGTCCCGGCTCGCGCTCAGATACAGGTTCTTCGCCAGCTGCTGGGTGATGGTACTGCCGCCCTGGACGAAGCCGCCGGCGCGCAGGTTGGCCAGCAGCGCTCCGCCGATGCGCTTGAAGTCGAGGCCGTGATGCTTGTAGAAGCGCTGGTCTTCGATCGCCACCACCGCCTGCACCAGGTTGTCGGGCAGCTGGGACAAGCGCAGCGGAATCCGCTGCTCCAGGGCGCTCCCGTCGAGCGTGCCGATGGCGATGGGGAGCCGGGGCTCGCCTTCCTGCGAATGCCACGGAACCGGCCGGGTATAGAGGGCGGTGGGGGCGCGAGACTGGGGGCTCGGGAGCTTGCCGCGAATGAATGCCTCGGCCGCCACGACGAGCAGTCCGAGAGCGGTTCCCAGCAGCACCGCTCGGCGGATCAGCCGGAAAGAAATCCGGGCGCGCACGGCGGCAAGGCCTTTCCGAGTCCGCTGCGCGAGCTCCTGCCGGGTCATCTTGCTGCTCCCGAAGTCTGCTGCTTGTGTGTTGGACGCGTGGGAGCCTTGCAGGGTTTCAGCGTGAGGCACCCCGCCCGTTCCCCTTGCGCTTCGACACGAAGCGCCTATCTTCTCCTGTAGAAGCAATAGGGGAACGCGTGGACGACGCTCGCTTGGAGCTCCCGCAAGGGACGCTCGATCTGCTGATCCTCAAATCGCTCTCGCTGGGACCCCAGCACGGCTGGGCGGTCTCGGAGCGGATTCATCAGATCTCGCGTGAAAGCCTAGCCATCCAGCAGGGTTCGCTCTATCCGGCGCTGCACCGTCTGGAGCGGCGCGGCTGGATCAAGGCGATGTGGGGAACGTCCGAGCACAATCGCAAGGCCAAGTATTACGAGCTGACGCGGCGGGGTAGGGAGCAGCTCGAGACCGAGACCGAGGCCTGGAAGCGGCTCGTGGCCGCGATGGGTCTCGTGCTGAACACCGGTTGAGGTCGGGCGTGCTGCGCGATCTGTGGAGCGAGCTGCGCTACCGCCTGCGGTCGCTCTTTCGCCGGGCGACTGTCGAGCGCGAGCTCGAAGACGAGCTCCGCTTTCATCTGGAGCCGCAGGCGGAAAAGTACCCCCCGGCGGGAAGGGAACCCGCCGAGGAACAAC
>CAYNNS010000188.1:0-6531 GCA_964398345.1 uncultured Gemmatimonas sp.
GGCCCGATTCGCCTCCGCCATCCGGTGCGTGTCTTCCTTCTTCTTGATGGCGTTGCCCTCGCCTTTGGACGCGAGAATCAGCTCCGCGGCCAGGCGATCCGCCATGGTCTTCTCACTGCGCGCCCGGGCAAAGGAGATCAGCCACCGCATCGCCAGCGCCGTGCGCCGCTCGGGACGGACTTCCACCGGCACCTGCAGTGAAGCGCCGCCGACCCGGCGACTCTTCACCTCGAGCGCGGGCTTCACGTTGGCCACCGCCTGCTTGAAGACCGTAACGCCGGGCTGCCCGGTGCGCTCTTCGATCAGGTCCATCGCGCGGTAGAAGATGCCCTCTCCGACGCTCTTCTTCCCCTCGTACATCAGGTTATTGATGAACTTGGAGACGGTCTGGCTGTCGTAGCGCGGATCTGCCGGGACCGGCCGCTTGACCGACTTGGAGCGGCGGCTCACTTGGCCTCAGCCTTGTCCTTGGGCGCCTTGGCGCCGTACTTCGAACGGCTCTGCTTGCGACCGTTGACGCCGGCGGCGTCGAGCGTGCCGCGCACGATGTGGTACCGCACGCCGGGAAGATCCTTCACGCGACCCCCGCGGATCAGCACGATCGAGTGTTCCTGGAGGTTATGGCCTTCTCCGGGGATGTAGGCGATAACCTCGAAGCCATTCGTGAGCCGCACCTTGGCCACTTTGCGCAGCGCCGAGTTGGGCTTCTTCGGCGTCGTGGTGTAGACGCGGGTGCAGACGCCCCGCCGGAACGGATTCGACTTGAGTGCGGGTGACTTGTCCTTGCCGACCGGGGACTTGCGCCCGTGGCGGATCAGCTGATTGATCGTAGGCATCCGGTGCTGCGTCGAACCTTTCTACTTGGATGGTTCCGGGGACGGCCCATTTTGCCACAGACTCTTAAGATATAAGCACTTGCAGCCTCGGTCAAGCCGAAGTTGGTGGCTCTCTGACGATCAGGTACCTCCCGGCCCAGAGTCCGGCACCCCCGAGGGCCACGAGTACCATGAGAGTCCGTGCCACGGCTACCCGAAACCCAGCGGCATCGCCCCCCGCCATCCCTTCCATCAGGGTTCCCGCGTCCCTCAAGAAGACCGGGATCAGGACCAGTAGGCCCAGCCCGACCAGCAAGTGCACCATTCCAGCGAAGCGGCGAAGTGATCCAAGACCCAGAGCAACCATGGCCCAGAGCAGCAACAGGTCAGCGACCAGAAACCCGGGGCTCCGGGCTTCCAGTGCCAGGAGCTGGTGTACCCGGCCTGCCGCGGTAGCGAAATCGGTCGCTGGAAGCAGCTGAACGACGTCGAGCGCTTGCTGCGTGAAAATCACGACCCCCACCGCGGCGAGCAGCGGTGTGAAGCGCCGGGCCTCGATCATTCCCGGGCCTCGTCGCCGGGCGTGCCGGTGAGCAGCGGCGCCGCCTTGCGGTGTTTGCCGTGGACCCGGGTCGCCTTGAACGCCACGAGGCCTGCCCAGAGTGAAACTCCCACCACCAACAACGCGAGCAGGCCGGCGCGGAGCGACGAGTACTCGAAGCTCCGCACCCCCGCTTGCGGCACCTGGCGGCGCACCTCCGCCCAATCGAGTCCAAAGCCGGCCAGCAGTGCGACCACGAGCAGCGCAACGAGCACATGGAGCACGCCCAGCCCGCGGATCACTTTGCGATGGCCGAGCCGGATGGCTGCCGTGAAGAGCATCACGTCGGCGATGAGAAAGACGCTCGAGCGGCTGATCAACAATCCGAACGTCCCGAAGCGCCAGCTTGCCAGTGCCGGCGTCGGGTTCCTGGCCAGGATGGTGGCAGCGAGATCGGCGAGCTGATCCGCGATCACGACTCCTCCGGTCAGGTAGAGCAGTCCCAGCAGCTTCCGCAGCGCGGTGTTACCCGTCGATGGCGCTGCGGTGTAGGGGGCTCGTGGCACGTGAGTGTCTCTCGGTATATTGGAAACGGGACTTCAAGGCCAGCTTTCCAGCAGTGCATACGTTAGCATTTTCCCGCGCCGTCGCGCGGCTCTCCGTGCTCGGTGCCCTCCTCGCGGCGCTTTCCGCGTGCGGTGGTAGCACGGGCCCCAGCGAGCCAACCCAGCTCGTCTTCAAGGCCGGCTCGAATCAGGACGGCTCGGCGGGAGCCCCGCTTCCCTCCCAAGTCGTCGTCGAGGCTCGAACCTCCAGCGGCACCGTCGCCAACATCACCATCAGCATGACCGTCGAGTCGCAGGGTGGCGGCTCGGTTGCACCGGCATCGGCCAAGACGGCCGCCAATGGCCAGGCAACCTTTACCTGGACGCTGGGGCCCAAGATCGGGACTCAGACCCTCACCGCTACGAGCACCGGCACCAAACCGGTCACGGCGAGCATAACCGCTAACGCGCGGCCGGGCGCGGCCGCCGCGATTCTTCCGCTCACGGATGCGACCCAATTCGTCGTCGTGGGGCATGCCGTGCCGGTCCTCCCTTCCGTCAAGGTCACCGACGCGCTCGGCAATCCGATTGGCGGCGAGGCGGTCACCTTCGAAGTCCTGCAGGGGAATTCGCTCCTCACCGGCGCGCAGAAAACTTCCGATGCCTCGGGCGTCGCCACCCTCGGCGGCTGGAGCATCGGGCAGGACGCGCTCAGCTATCAGATTCGCGCGCGGATCACGAGCGGCGCCGTATTCATCTTCGAGGCGAGGGGAATTCCCGCGGCGATCACCGCCGTGGCGGGGGCGGGACAGACGGTGAACGCGGGAACCGCGGTGCCGGTGCTGCCCTCCGTCAAGGCCACCCGTGACGACGGCTCGGCGCTCGCGAACGTTCCGATCACCTTCACGGTCATCACCGGCGGCGGCAGCGTGCTGGGCAACAACGCGGTCACCGGAGCGGACGGCACTGCCCAGCCGACCCGCTGGATTCTGGGAACGACGCCCGGCCCCAATCGGCTCGAGGCCGCGAGCCTCGGAAAAACGCCGGTCAACTTCGACGCGACCGGCGTTCTCGCGGTCGCGGCTAACGTGGTCGCCTCGGGTGGTACGGCCCTGGCCGGATTCTTCGGCAACTACCTGACCGGCGTTCCGGAAGTCACGGTCACCGATGGCACTGGCAAACCGGTCGCAGGAGCACTGGTGGGCTTTTCCGTGACCGGCGGAGGAGGCACGCTCACCGGAGCGTCGGCGCTCACGGACTTTCTGGGCAAAGCCAGCATCACGAGCTGGCGGCTGGGGCCGAGCGGAGCCCAGACCGTGACCGCCAGCACCGGCGCGCTCACACCGGTCACCTTCACCGCGAACGGTTCCACGCCACCGGCGAGCACCTTCCGGATCGAAGTCCGCTACCCGAATACGCAGCCCACGGTGGCGCAGAAAGCGGCGTTCGACGCCGCAGCGGCGCGCTGGACGCAACTGATTCTCGCCGGAGCGCCGCCCTACACCGTCGTCCCGGGCGACACGGATCCGAGCGGGACCTGTCCCTCGCTGCTCAACCAGACCGTCGACGGCATCATCATCTATGCCGACCTCAAGGCGATCGATGGCGTGAACGGCGTGCTGGGCTCGACCGGCGTATGCATCATCCGCGACGTCGGCTTCCTGCCGGTGGAAGGCCTGATGACGTTCGACACCGCCGACCTGCCGGGCCTGGAGTCGAACGGGACGCTGAATCTGGTGATCCTGCACGAGATGGGGCACGCGCTGGGATTCGGGACCATCTGGGTCCTGAGCATTCCAGGCCTCGGAACCAACGCGTTCCTGAGCGGGTTCCCGGGCTCGGACCCGACCTTCAACGGGCCGGCCGCGCGCGCGGCCTTTTACGGAGCCGTAGCCGCCGGCACCACGTTCACCGGCACGGCGGTCCCGGTCGAGGGCAGCTTCGGTGCGGGAACCCGCTACTCACACTGGCGGGAGTCGACCTTCAGCACCGAGCTGATGACCGGATTCCTCGGGCCCGGCACCGTTAACCCGCTCAGCGCGATGACGGTCCAGCAGTTCCGGGATCTCGGCTATGTGGTGAACGACGCCATCGCCGACAACTATTCGTTCCAGGCCCTGATCCAGGCCGCGGGCACGCCGAGCTTGCAGATCGTCGAGGGCCAGCTCCCGGGATCCATCACGGTGATCAACCGGCGGGGAGGCGTAGTGGCGCGGATCCCGAGAGTATATAGGTGACGCCGGGCAGCCATCTCAGCTTGAGGGGACTGCTCCGAGCTCGGCAAGACGGCGGCGCACGATCTCCAACACGGGCTGCAGACTCGGATCCGCCTGACCCCAGAGTTGGAGCAGTCGCGTGTTCACGCTGATCGCCTTCGCCGGCTCGCCCCGCAGCCGGTAGAGCTCTCCCAGTCTTTTCAGGGTCCAGCCGAGCTCGATTGCGTCGGTCTCGAAGCGCCATTCCCAAGGCAGGCGCAGGTAGCGTTCGTACACTGCGATCGCCGAGTCCGGCTTCCCGATGAGCTCGTAGGTTCGAGCGAGGTCGGGCAAGACGCAGATCGGGCACCCGTTGATCGCGACGGCCTCGGATAGGTCCACCTGAGCGTCGCGCAGCCGGCCCTCGGAAAAGGCGATCACTCCAAGAGTCCAGCGGCGCTCCGCATCGAACAGGCGCCGGCGACCGAGATCGGTACCGGCCGCCTGTTTCATCAGCTCGCGCGCGCGCGCAGGCTCACCCGCCACGGCGAACAGCCGCGCCAGCTCGCCGTAGGGTCGGTCCCCCTCCCTGAGGCTGTCGAGCCGAAAGCGCCGCAACGCGGCGTCGACAATGTCGAGTGCCTTGGATGAACGATTCCGGAACCTGAGCTCGAGGTACGCCAGCCGAAGCGCGGAGGAGAGGTACCGCCCGGGCGATCCGAGCCTGGCGCTCAGGGCAAGCACCTGCCGCGACTCCTGCTCGGACTCGGCGAGGCGACCGCGCGTCATGACGATTCCCGCGAGCGTCTCCAGCCCGTCGAGGCTATCGAGGGAGTCCGCGGCGTTGCTGGTCAGGCGGTCCCGCGCCTTCCGCTCGGCGGTCTCCCAGTCCTGTGCGGCCGCGGGCAGATAGATCTCCGAGAGCCGTGCGTTGGAGAATTGCGGGAAGCGTCGCTCGACCTGGTCCAGCGTCCTTCTGGCGGCGGCGAGATCACCGTTGTTTGCCTGTGCCATCGTCAATCCCGTATAGATGGACGGGATGGTCGAGTCGACCAGCGTCGCACGAACCAGCAGGCTTTCCTGAACCGCGAACTCGCGACGCAAGGAGTGGACATAACCCAGGTTGTTCAACGCACGGACATCGTCGGGGTAGCGCTCGAGGATGCGGTGATAGGCATCGATCGCCGCCTGGTAGTCACCCAGCACGACGTAGGCGTGGGTCGCGATCGTGTGATTGCGCTCGTAGAACGGCAGACGGGCCTGGTTCGCGAGTGCGTGCTCGACCGCTGCACGACCCCGGCCCAGTTCGACCAGGTCGCCGTAGGTCACCCCCAGGACCCGATAGGCCGAAGCGAACCCGGTGTCCAGTGTGACCGCGTTCTCCAGGAGCCTGACACCCCGGTCGCGGTCGCCGGAGGCGATGACCCGGGTTCCTTCACTGTAAGACCGCAGGGCGCTGAGCGACGCGGTGGTCACCTGTTCCAGCGGCGGCGTGGCACGCACGCTCGCGAGGGCTTCCCCAATTCTCCGACGCAGCCTTTCGGCAAGCCGGTCCACCGCGCGGATGACATCGTTGGAATCGGAGGCCGTCTCCCGGAACGCCGCCAGCAAATCGCCCTTCGTCGCGCTCGTCAGCCGGGAGCTGATCGTGTAGCGGCCCGCGACCCGACTGACGCTGCCGGTTACGATCGCCTTGACGTTGCCCCGGACCGCGACCTCCCTAGCGAGGGAGTCGTCCAGCACCAGATCGGGCGAGCGTTCCATCTGCATGAGAGTCGAGCGCACTTGCCGGGGGGACACGACGCGGACGAATGGAGATTGAGTGAGCTCGTCACGGAAGGCATCGGTCAGCGCCGTGACGAGCGCCGAGTCACCCGCCAGGTCGGCGAACTCGGCAACCAGAATGCGGTCACGCTGAGCCAGTGCACCTGTCGCGACGAGAGAGGGACCCTCGCGACGATCTGCGGCCGCGCGCAAGGCAAGGAGACCCGCACCGCCCAACAACACGATGCCACCCGCGAGCGACGCCGCCAGAACGGAGGGGCGGTTACGACGCAGGAACTTCCCGGCGCGATAGCGCACACCGTCGCGCCGGGCTCGCCCGGGCCGACCATTCCGGGGGCCCCGGATGTCTTCGGCGAGCAGCTCCACCGAGGCATAACGCCGGGCCGGATCCTTCTGCAGCGCGCTGAGCACGATGGTGTCGAGGTCACCGCGGAGCTGGCGGCCGAGCCGAGCCGTGCTCAGCGACGCCCTGGCGGCAGCACGGTCGCTCTCCAAACCCGCTCGGCGGGGGGCGGCGTGCTCGGGCGCTCCCGCGTTCACCACCGCGCGACTCGGTCGCTCGGGATCGGTCGTGCGGACGGCCTCGAGCACAGCGAGTGGATCCCGACTGCGGGGCTGATACGGCGACCCGCCAAGGAGCAGCCCGTAGG
>CAYNNS010000189.1:0-946 GCA_964398345.1 uncultured Gemmatimonas sp.
GCACCACGTACAAGGTCGCCCCGAAGGGCACCATCGTGAGGATGAGGGCGAGGGCGAATCCGAGGGTCAGCCGCCAGCGAATGGAGCGCACGGTCAGGCCCGGATGACGTACCCTACGCCGCGCACGGTATGGAGGAGTTTCTTGGCCTGACCCGCGTCGAGCTTCTTGCGCAGCCGCGTGATCACGACGTCCACGATGTTGGTGCCGGGATCGAAGTGATAGTCCCAGGCGTACTCGGTGATCAGCGTGCGCGACATCACCCGCCCCGGGTGTCGCAGGAGATACTCGAGCACGGCGTACTCCTTGGGCGTCAGCTCGATCAGGCGTCCGCCGCGCCGCACTTCGCGACTGCCCTGGTCCAGCTCGAGATCGGCCACGGCCAGCCTGGGTGAGCTGAGCTGCTTGGGACGGCGGGAGAGCGCTTCGACCCGCGCCAGGACTTCCTCGAAGGAAAACGGCTTGGTGACGTAGTCATCGGCGCCGGCGCGCAACGCTTCCACCTTCTGCCCCACCGCGTCCTGCGCGGTGAGCACGAGGATCGGCGTCGTGTTGCCGCGGTCGCGCAGGGTCCGGAGCACCTCCAGCCCGGTCATCCCCGGCAGCCGCAGGTCGAGAATCACCAGATCATAGAGCCCGCCCGAAATCAGCCGCAGCGCCTCGAGGCCGTCGGGCACCAGCTCGGCATGGTGCTGGGCTTCCTCGAGGCCGTGGTGGATGTACTGGCCCACGGTCCGGTCGTCCTCGACCACAAGGATCTTCACGACTAGCCACCGATCGCGATGGGGAGAAACACGCGGAAGGTGCTGCCCAGCCCGGGCAGCGACTCGACCTCGAGACGGCCCAGATGCTGCCACAAGATCCCGTAACAGATCGAGAGCCCGAGCCCGGTGCCCCGCCGGGGCGTCTTGGGCGTACAGAACGGGCAGGAGATCATCGGGAAGTGGG
>CAYNNS010000189.1:956-6529 GCA_964398345.1 uncultured Gemmatimonas sp.
CGGTTCTTCGATTTCCGATTATGTGGATTCCGAGGGTCGGCCGGGGGAATTCCATTGCCGGGTTCGGCCATTTGTACAAGGACCTCGTCCTGCCGATGGGGGTGCTGCCGGGTGCGCACGGTGAGAATCCCGCCATCCTCCATCGCGTCGACGCCGTTGAGCATCAGGGCCATGAGCACCTGAATCATCTGTTCGTCGTTCACCAGCACGGGGGGCAGGCCTTCGGTCAGCTGGCGCGACACGCTGATGCGCCGGAAGCGCTGGTGGTGTTTGAGCAGAAAGAGCGTGCGGTCCACCAGGGCGTTCACCGCCACGGGCTGTTTCGGCGCCGCTTCCTTGGGGCGGCTGAAGTCGAGCAGGCCGTCCACGATCCGGGTGCAGCGATCGACCTCCTTGTCGATGATCTCGAGGTATTCGCCGACCGTGGCGTCGGCGGTCTCGCCGAGCCGGGACTGGATCGCGGCGACGCAGGCGCCGATGGTGGCCAGCGGGTTATTGATCTCGTGCATCACGCCCGCGGCCAGCTGTCCCACCGCGGCGAGCTTCTCGCTCTGCAGGATGCGCAGCTGCACCTCGCGGGGCTCGGTGACGTCCTCGCCGATGGTGATCACGTGGGTGATGGCGTCGGCGTCGAGCCGCATCGGAATCCGGCTGATGCGGTAGTACCGCATGTCGTCGCTGCCTTCGACTTCGATTTCCAGCTGCTGCATTTCGCCGGCCCGGAACACCCGGTCGAACTCGGCCCGCAGCTGCGCCGCCGGCTGCCGGGTGAGCACGTCGAAGACCTGGCGCCCCATCACCTCGGCGCGGCGCAGCCCCTGAGTGCCGGTCTCCCGCTTGCGGTTCCAGACCTGAATCCGGTAGTCGCGGTCGATGACGTAGAGACCGACGGGAAGGCTGTCGATAATCAGACTGGTGAAACGGCGCTGCTCCTCGATTTCGCGCGAGCGGCTGGCCACTTCGAGGGCCAGATCTTCCGAGAGCGTCATCGCGTCGAGAAACGGGGCCAGCAGGTCGCAGACGATCTGGAGCACCGGACTCTCCGATGTCTGCGGCGTGGTAAACTCCACCTCGAGCACCCCGAGCCGGGCACCGCCGTGCACCAGCGGATACCGCCGCACCAGCGGGCCGGTCGTGGGGAGCTCGTCGAGCGACACCGCTTCGTGCTCTCCGGTGGGAAGCGCGACGCCGGAGAAGCGCGCTTCGCTCGCCTGACGCCGCCAGATGACGACGCGTTTGGCCGCGAGACTACTCTGCATGGTGGCGATCACCGCGCGCAGCGCCTCGTCGGGGGCCAGACCGCTGTTGAGCACGCGCGCCACCTGGCCCACCAGAGCCAGCGCTGTGTGGCCGCTCACGATTTCGGTCATCGGGGAGTCATCGGAGTGAGTAAGTTTAATCCCGATGGCTCGGCGAGTGCTGACCCCGTACGTGAACGGCCGCTGGCTGCCGCGCCGGCGCCGGGCGGCGGAAGCGGTCACCGCGCCGTACACCGGCCGCCGGATCGCAACCATCGTCGCCGGTGATGGCGCCGATCTGAGGACGGCAATCGCCGGGGCGCGGCGCGCGCAGCCGCGGCTCGCCGAGCTCAGCCGGCACGGGCGCGCGGCGATTCTCGAAGCAGCGTCGCGCCTGCTCCGAGAGGAGCGCGGCGCGCTGGCGCGGCTGATGGCGCTCGACGCCGGCAAGCCGGTGACTCTGGCACAGGGCGAAGTCGATCGCGCCGTTACGGTCTTCCGCCTCGCCGCGGACGCGGCACGGAGTTTCGGCACCACGGCCTACGCCGCCGATGGCGATCCCCGCGGCGCCGGCATGCGCGCGCTGGTCGAGCGGGTGCCGCTCGGTGTGATCGCGGCCATCTCACCCTTCAACTTCCCGCTCAACCTCGTCGCCCACAAAGTCGCGCCCGCCATCGCGGCCGGAAACCCGGTCGTGCTGAAGGTCCCGCCCCAGGCCCCGCTCACCGCGTTCCGGCTCGCGGAGCTCCTGACCCGCGCCGGGCTGCCCGCGGGGGCGTTCCAGGTGCTGCACCTGCCGATTCCCGTGGCCGAGGGGCTGGCGACCGATCCGGCCTTCGCGATGCTCAGCTTTACCGGGAGTGCCGCGGTCGGATGGCACCTCAAGGCCGAAGCCGGTCGCAAGCGCGTCCTGCTCGAGCTGGGCGGGAACGCGGCGGTGCTGGTGCACTCGGACGTGCGCGACCTCGAGACGCTCGCCGCGCGCATTGCCTGGGGAGCATTCGCCTATGCGGGCCAGGTCTGCATCAAGGTGCAGCGGCTCTATGTCCACGCGCCGCTGTTCCGCCGCTTCAGCCGACTGGTGGTGGCGGCCACGCGAAAGCTCCCGGCCGGCGATCCGCTGCGGAAGGAGACCGTGATCGGGCCCATGATCGACGCAGCCGCGCTGCTTCGGGTGCAGCGCTGGACCGCGGAAGCCATCGCGGCGGGCGCCGCGCCGCTGCTCCGCCGGCGCCGCGGCAACGTGCTCGGCGCCACGATCCTCGGTGCGGTGCGTCCCGACATGAAGGTCTGGAGCGAAGAGATCTTCGGACCGGTGCTGACGATCAGTCCTTACGGGAGCTGGCAGCAGGCGATCCGGTATGCGAACGACACCGAATACGGCCTGCAGGCCGGGGTGTTCACCCACGATGCCCGGCGCATCGACGCGGCGTTTCGCGGCCTCGAGGTCGGCGGAGTCGTCGTGAACGACATTCCCACGCTGCGCCTCGATCACCTGCCCTACGGCGGAGTGAAAGGATCCGGCTTCGGACGCGAAGGCGTGCTCAGCGCGATGGAGGCGATGACCGAGCAGCGACTCCTGTTGCAACGGAGCTAGCTCGCTAGCGCTGGTAGAGTCCCGTCCCCGGGTGGTAGGTCCTCCAGTCGAACCAGTAGTCCTTGAGCAGGTAGACCGGAGCGAGGCGGCTTCCCACGAGCGGCCCGTGGACGGCCACGCCGCGGAAATCCCACTCGCTGCCGGTCGCGGCGTCGCGCACCACGCCGGCGGTCCCCTCGGTGGGCTTGATGAATTCGAGCTGCCTGCCTCCGCTCCGCGCTTCGAACCCGCGCACCGACTTTCCGTCCGCACCCACCAGCAGGACCAGCGGGACGCCGCCGATCTCGTCGTGCAGCGGAGCTTGGGCGAGCACCAGGTCCTGGGGATAGGCCCTGGCGCTGCTGTCGCGGACCACGCCGAAGACGATCGCTCGAGGCGCCAGGCGGCTGTCGAGCGCCGCATGGATGCGGACCGGGGCATGCGCGGTCTTCACTTCCCAGTCTTCCGAGAAGCGCAACCACGCGCTGTCGCCGGACGGCACCAGCACCCGACCGCCCGGCAGCTCGGCCTTCCAGTCGCGAAAGCTCAGCTCGTCATGGAAGACGCGCGTCAGCTGCCTGCCCTTCAAGGGACCCAGGATCGCCGCACCGCTCACCTGCTGCCACCACGTGCCGGTCTCCTGGTCCTGCATGATGAAGTTCTGGTTGTTGATTCCAGCGAGGTGGAAGTTCAACACCCGTCCGTCGACCGTCCGCTCCCACACCAGACCGGTGTGGCAGAGCGTTCAATAGGTCGCGACGATCGGCACTTTGCCGATCGCGTCCTCCACGAGATGATGGTAGGAGAGCTGCCGCACGGGGTAGGCGACGGCGTCGCCGCCACCCACGACGGCCAGCACCATGTCCCCCGGCGCGACGAAACCTGCGTCCGCGGCGCGGACGAAGCGGGCGTCGGGCAGTGGCGCGAACATCCACTCGAACTGATTCTGCCGGGCGAGCCAGGCCAGTCCGAGCGTCGGCAGGGACAGCAGCAGCGCCGCGACCCGGGAAACCGCGCGAGCGGAGCCGCGCCACAGGCACCAGACGCAATAACCCGCAGCGCCAGCCAGCGCGAGGGTCAGCAGCGGCGACCAGCGGCGCAGCCGGAAGGCGAGGGCCAGGCTGTCCGGCGTCTGCGGCGCGAAGGGCCGGATCAGGAAGACCGGAAGCCCCACTACGACCAGCGCGACGAGGAGCGCTACGATGAGACCGAGCCAGCTCGCGCGGCGGGAGAGCGCCATCAGGTTCCTCCGCGAAAAAAGAAGACCAGCTCGTGCTGGCCCTGCAGCGTAAAGATCGCGCGCTCGCCCGCCAGGGCAACTTCGTCGACGGTGATACGCTCGATGACGCCGACGTTGCGGAGCCGGACCGCGACGGCGATCGCGGGTCCGAACCCCAGCTCGAGACGCACGGTGACCCATTCGCTGCGCGGGCGCAGCTCGAGGTCGACGAGGGTCCGATGGCAACGCAACCGGCGCAGCGCCAACGTCCTCCAGCCTTCCGGCAGCCACGGCGCCAGCTCGAAGCGTCCGCCCCCGGCATCGGCACGGGCCCCGAAGAGCCCGGACACGACCTCGCGGAGCAGCTCTTCCGGATGCGCCAGGGCCGGCGGGCCGACCCGCCGAAAGCTGTGCGCCCGGTCGAGGAGCGCGTGGAACTCGGCGTGATCCCAGTCGAGCGGCTCCCCGGGATCGGCGCGCACGCCGGCGGGGTCACGCCGCACCGCCCATGCAAAGGCCTGATTCAGCCCGGGGTCGGGCGTGTCGAGCAGCGGCGCGCGAGTCAGGTCAGGCGCGGACGGCGGCGAGCTGGTCCAGGAGCTCCGCGTTGTCCCGGCGCTGGCTGTTGTCGGCCTCCTGATGGGTCCAGCGCACCGTGCCCTGCTTGTCGATCAGGATGTAGGCCCGGTTGCTGAAGAACTTCATGTCGTTGAGCACGTCATAGACGCGTGAGACCTCCCGCTTGAAATCGCTCAGGAGGTCCACCGTCATGTGCTCCTTGGCCTTGAACTCCTTGAGCGTCGGAATCGAATCCACACTGATCGGCAGCACGACGGTATCGGCGCTCTGGAACTTGCCGTAGTCCGTCGAGAAGGCGCAGAGCTCCGCGGTACAGGTGCTCGTGAAGGCCAGCGGGAAAAACGCCAGCAGCACGTTCTTGCCCTTGAGCGCCGACAGCGTGACGTGCGCGCCCGAAGTGGAGGGCAGCGTGAAGTCCGGCGCGGGACTACCAGCGGATGGCATCGACACGGGTCCTCCGACGGTTCACGCCTGGAAGCGCTCTCCCACCACACTCCAGTTGACGACGTTCCACCACGCGGCGAGATAGTCGGCGCGGCGATTCTGGTACTTCAGGTAGTACGCGTGCTCCCAGACGTCGCAGCCGAGCACCGGATGTTCCCCATCCATGAGCGGGCTGTCCTGGTTGGGCGTGGTGACGAGGGCGAGCTTGCCGCTCTTCTGACGAACCAGCCAGACCCAGCCGCTGCCGAAACGCCCCAACCCGGCTTTCTGGAACTGCTCCTTGAATCCGGCGAGCCCGCCAAAGCCGGCCTCGAGCTCCTTCGTCAGCGCGGCCGGCGGCTCTTTGGCCCCACCGGGCTTGAGCCAGTCCCAGAACAAGGTGTGGTTGTGATGCCCGCCGGCGTTGTTGCGCACCGCCATGCGAGTGGCCTCGGGCACCTTGTTGAGGTCCCGGAGCAGCGCCTCCACCGAGAGCTTCTGCAGGTCCGGCGAGCTCTCGAGCGCGGTATTGAGGTTG
>CAYNNS010000190.1:0-6519 GCA_964398345.1 uncultured Gemmatimonas sp.
GACCTGGGCGACGTCGCCGACCGCAGCGGGCTAACCCGCAACCAGGTCGTCGATCTCCACAGCGCCAGGATCTATCGCGTCTACCTGCTCGGCTTCGCGCCGGGCTTCGCCTATCTCGGCGACCTCGACGCCGCGCTGGTGCTGCCGCGGCGGCGGGAGCCGCGCCCGCGGGTGCCCGCCGGTTCGGTGGGCATCGCGGGTGCCCAGACGGGCGTCTATCCGCTGGCCACACCCGGAGGCTGGCACCTGCTGGGCCGGACCGCGGTCCGGCTCTTCGATCCGGTGCGCGACCCTCCGGTCCTGCTGCATCCGGGTGACCGGGTGCGTTTCGAGCCGATCGCATGATTGAAGTGCTCGAGGCACCGCCCTTCGCCACGGTGCAGGACGCCGGCTTCGGCGGCGGCCGCTCGTGGGGCTTGCCGCCGGGCGGCGCGATGGATCCGTTCTTCCACACCCTGGCCAACCGCCTGGTCGGCAACCCGCCCCACGCCGCGGCGCTCGAGTGGGCGCTCGGCTCGGGCGTGCTGCGCCTAACCCGGAAGACCGTCCTCGCCGTGGTCGGGCTCGCCCGGGTGCAGCTCAACGACACGCCGCTCGCGGAGCCGGCGTTCGCCTTTCCGGTGCGGGCGGGGACGCGGGTCCGCATCGAGCCGGATGCCCGGCATCGCTTCTGCTACGTGGCCGTGGCGGGAGGAATCCGGGTGCCCGAGGTCCTCGGCAGCTCCTCGACCTACCTGCCGGGCGGGTTCGGGGGGCACGCGGGCCGTCTGCTCCGCGCGGGAGACCAGCTCGAAATCGGCAGGCCGGGTGCCGCGCCCGAACTCGAGATCCAGGTCACCGCGGCAGGCCGGCCCGCGGACGCGCCGGGCGACGTCTGGCTCCGAGTAACCCGGGGACCGCAGTGGGATCGCTTCGATCCGCGGGCGCGCGAGGCGTTTTTCAGCGGCCGCTTCCAGCTCGCGCCCGCCTCCGACCGGATGGGCTACCGGCTGGTTGGCCCGGCGATTCATCCGCGCGGCAAGGCGACACTGCCCTCGGAAGCCGCCTGCCCGGGAGCGGTCCAGATTCCCGACGGCGGCCAGCCGATCGTGCTGATGCCCGACGGCCCGACGGTCGGCGGGTACCCCAAGCTCGCGGTGGTGATTCAGGCCGACCTCCGGCTGCTGGCGCAGTGCCTCCCCGAACGCGGGATCCGCTTCCAGGAGGTATCGCTGGAAGCGGCCCGGGCATGTTATTCTCCGGCCCGATGAGCTCCCCCGTCGCCCAGTATTTGCGGCACCACTACCGGCACTTCAACGCCGCGGCGCTGATCGACGCCGCCGACGGTTGGCGCCGACACCTCGAGGCGGGCGGGCAGATGCTGCTCACCGTGGCCGGCGCGATGAGCACGGCTGAACTGGGCATCTCGATGGCGGAGCTGATCCGCAGAAACAAGGTGCACGCGATCAGCTGCACCGGCGCCAATCTCGAAGAAGACGTCTTCAACCTGGTGGCCCACGAGCATTACGTGCGCCTGCCCCACTATCGGGACCTCACCCCCGAGCAGGAAGGCGGACTGCTCGCCCGGCATCTCAACCGGGTTACCGACACCTGCATTCCCGAAATGGAGGCGATGCGCCGGATCGAAGGCGCGGTGCTAGACGAATGGGTGGCGGCCGACCGCCGCGGGGAGCGGCTCTTTCCGCACCAGTTCATGTACCGGGTTCTGACCAGCGGCGTGCTCGCGAACAGTTATCAGATCGACCCACAGGACAGCTGGATGCTCGCGGCCGCCGAGCGCAACCTGCCGATGTTCGTCCCGGGATGGGAGGATTCCACGCTGGGCAACATGTATTCGGGGCACTGCATCGAAGGGCACGTCAAGCAGGTGCACACGGTGCGCACCGGCATCGAGTACATGGTCGAGCTGGCCGGGTGGTACACCACGACCAGCGCGGCGCACTCCATCGGCTTTTTCCAGATCGGCGGCGGCATCGCCGGGGACTTCCCCATCTGCGTTGTGCCGATGCTGCATCAGGACCTGCAGCGCACCGAGGTACCGCTGTGGGGCTACTTCTGTCAGGTCAGCGACTCGACCACGAGCTACGGCAGTTACTCCGGGGCGGTGCCGAACGAGAAGATCACCTGGGGCAAGCTCGCGGTGGACACGCCGAAGTACATCATCGAGTCCGACGCGGCGATCGTGATGCCGCTCATCGCCGCGCTGGTCCTGGACGATTGAGCTACGGAGTCAATGTCGCCTTGGGATTCTTGGAGCGATCCTCGTAGGGCCTGAGCAACCACTCGAAGAACACCCAGGTCCGGTTCCAGGAATCGATTTGCTCGGGAGAATCCACCCGCTCCAGCGTTTGGGGATCGACCCGCCGGCTGAAGGCATGGCCGACCGACGTGCCCCAGGGTGCGGGGTCGACATAGATCTTCGTCTCGGCAAGCTCGGGCTTCAGGGCCCGGAGCTTCCAGACCAGCTGCTGATCTTCGACGTAATTGACATCCTCGTCGTTGGTCGCGACATGCACCAGGATCGGCACCTTCAGATTCTCGACGTGGTAAAGCGGCGAGCGCTTGATGTATTCCTCGCGTTTCTCGAACGGCAGGCCGAGGATCCCGGGTTGCGTGGCGTATTGACGCTGGTAGCCCGGTCCTTTGTAGGAGAGCCGGAACACCAGATTGGTCACCGGGACGATCGCCGCGCCGCCCTTGAAGGGATGCTGCTCGCGAAACAGGATGTGGGAGGTAATGAAGCCGCCGTGACTCCACCCCATGATGCCGAGGCGATCGGGATCGACGTAGGGTAACGTCTTGAGGTACTCGACCGCGGAAACCACATCATCCAGCTCCTTGCCGCCGTAGTCGATCAGATCGCGAAATCGCTGTCCGTAGCCGGTGCTACCCCTGTAGTCGGGCGTGATGATGACATAGCCGCGCTGCACCGCCTCCTTGATGAAGGGCAGCATCGTCGCGGGCCAGTCGCCGTGGACACCGCCATGGACCCAGACCATGGCCGCGTGACCGTGGGTTCCCCGCTTCGCCAACGGTGCAAAAACGTACGCCGGAATCTCCAGGCCGTCGGCACTGCTCTTGTATGTCACCTTCCTGAAATCCATGATCCCGGCGCTGCGTGCCCCGTAGATGCTGTCGGTCTGGCGCTTCTCCGCCATTTCCCTGGCGTAGTCGGCGACCGGCGCATCCTCCTCACGATTGCTCACATAGAGCAGGGCCGCACGCGTGCTGTCCATCACCACGCGTTGCCGAATGGCTCTCGTACTGTCGGCCCGGCGCGACGTTACGGCCGGCGGGCTTTGCTGACCCTGCACGGCAGCGGAGGCGACTCCGAGCAGGATCGGGAGTGCGAGAACTGTCGAGTGACGCAGCCGGCCCATGGCAACCTCGAGCGAAGAGAGGCGCTGGAGTATACGCCTCAGATTACACCGCCGTCGAGGTATGATCGAGGGAGCGATACTGAATGGCCTCGCGGACGTGCCCGGGCTCGATGGCACCGGCACCGGCGAGGTCGGCGATGGTGCGGGCCAGCTTGAGCACCCGATGACAGGCGCGGGCGGAGAGCCCGAGCCGGTCGACGGCCGCGCCCAGCAGGCCAGCAACGGCGGGGGACTGGTGGCAATGGCGCCGCAGCTCTCGAGTCGACATGTGGGCGTTGGCATGCAGGCCCCGCTGCGCGCGGAATCGCTCCCGCTGGCGCGAGCGCGCGGCCTCGACCCGGGCACGAATGGCGGCGCTGGACTCGGTGGGAGCGTCGTCCGCCAGCTCGCGATACGGCAGCGCCGGCACTCGGAGGTGCATGTCGATCCGGTCGAGCAGCGGCCCCGAGAGCCGGGCGCGGTAACGCTCGATCTGCGGCACGCCGCAGCTGCAGGAACGCGCGGCGTCGCCGAGGTACCCGCACGGACAACCGTTTGAGAACCTTTTGCGCAGGCCACACCTTCAAGTGTCATAAACCCAAGTCTGGTTATCCTTTAGCCCTCATCTCCGTAGGTAACCACCTGCTCAAACGCAGACTCGACCTTGGACTAACGAGAAAGACCGCTGCAAACCAAATTCGGGTGCACGGGTCAACCCTGAAGAATTGGGAAGAGGGTCGAACGACCATCGAGGTGAGGTTCTACCCTGCCCTAATCCGTTTCTTGGGTTATAACCCGCTTCCAGCGCCTAGAAGACAAGGAGAGAGCGTTAGACGAGAGCGTCTGACACGTGGGTGGTCAGCCGAGGTTCTTGCCCGGCGCGCTGGCGTAGATCCAGCGACCGTGGCCCGCTTAGAGGCCGACAGGAAAGGTATGGCCCGGCGATCCATAATGATTATCCTGAGGGCCCTGGGGCTTTCCGCCTGAGGGCTGTGCAGCAGCGTTCGTGAAAGCAATACCAGACAAGAGAGCCAGCAATTGTCAACCGATTGCTGGCTCTCACTCATTGTTGAAGCCGCCCGATACTCCTGATTGGGCATAAGTCCTCGCTTGCATCATGAGTGCAACCCCGCCCAATTAAGGTCTTTAGAGGGATTTCCCTCGAGATTCGTTTCGCTTGGGGACTCCCGAGGGAATTCCCGATCTTCTTTGAAATCTTACGTCACCCTCGCCCCGCCCTACCTAATGACATGTCTAATTAGATCAAAGACACCAGGTGTGAAGAAGCTCAGCGCAATCCCCTGGCCAGTTCATGAAGCCCTGTTCCGGGCTGGCGGTCGGAGACTCTCACCCCCAATTCTGAGGGTAGCGTTTTCGCAATTTGAGCTGTTACCTGGTTCTGCTTGACCCCCGTAACGTAGGGATCGGCCGCTATCAAGAGGATTTCATCTCCTATCAAGCATCGATGCCAAGGCTTGATCTAGGAGAGAGTGTAGACACGAACTTTCATTTGGTGTTACCATGTCTCTAAGGTCGAGCCAACCTGGCAGCTTCAGTGGCTACGCTCCGTGCGACAGCAATAACACCCGCCTGGAAGACCCCAGGTGAGTCAGCGCTGCCTAGACGAGATCCGACTACAAGCGCACTCGCTCCTAACCGACTGCCCGAAGGAAAACACAGTCATCCGCGGCCTCTGGGAGGTAGGCTGCTTTTTTAAGCCGACTCAGATCGAGAGACTATTTCAATATCGGTTCGTGGTGGCGCAAGTCATGGCTCAAGGCGCCGCATACTGCTCAGATCTCAGTTCATCATTATCTCAATCCACCGCCCAGGACCTGATTGGTCGATCGCTTCTCGACTATCAAGTCCACGATACCTGTCTTGAGCTTGCTTTGCTGGATGCACTCTGTGCGGCAAGGCGCCCACCACCTAACGCGACACATACACTTCGTGGCAACTCGATAGACAAAGCTACCCAACGGGCAACCCTGATCTGTAAAGAAGCACTCCGACTAGCGGCGGTTGTGGCGCGCCGACCGCGTATCGCAAACATCGGAGTTGTTGGCCTCATTGCCAGCGAACTTCAGGCAGCGGGCTGTGATGTGCTTCTCTCGGACCTTGATCCTCACCTTATCGGATCCTCAATCGGGCGAGTCAAGGTACAACATGGCTCTGATAGTCCCAGCATCGTCGCTCAATCCGATGTGGCGATCGTTAGCGGAATGGCTCTGACAACTGGCACCTTGGACGACATCCTCACGGCGGGGCGGCTCTCGGGCTGTAAGATCGTAATCTTTGCTGAGACCGATTCATCGTTTGCCAACATATACATCCGACTAGGAGCCAGCGCTGTGATAGCTGAACCATTTCCCTTTTACATCTTCCAAGGCACGACAGACATCCTCATATACCGAGCACAGTAGAGTATGGGCAACCTGGCTACAGCAATTATCTCCCTCATGGTCCTAGCCTTCGGGTGTATAGAACTTGTTCGGAGTTCAGTACCCCTTCGCAGCCCAGCTACTGCTAACCAGATGGCGAGTTTTTCCCTCATTATCGTTGCTTTACT
This sequence comes from uncultured Gemmatimonas sp., assembly GCA_964398345.1. Taxonomy (GTDB): domain Bacteria; phylum Gemmatimonadota; class Gemmatimonadetes; order Gemmatimonadales; family GWC2-71-9; genus JABFSM01. The sequence continues at coordinate 5,929 of CAYNNS010000190.1, forward strand.
CATCTTGACACGAACCACTGATAGTATTGGCCCTCTGCGTACAATCACGCGACTTCTCTCCGTTTCGGGAGGGGACAAATCGCCAGCAGAGCGCTACGTGGAGTCGAAGGCGGCGCGCCTAACGGTTCGCCTACTGTTCGCCGCCTTGTTGCTAATCGCGGTCCTTGTGGTCGCACTGGATCTCTTCGGAGTACTACCTGGAAGCCCAACAAGTCCAGACATGCTCGTGTTCAAGATTGGCCTAGTCTTGTCGGCTTCTGTCTTGGTGTTTAGTGAGCGCGATAGGATGGATGCGCTAAGGAGGATCACAAACGATGTGGCCCGGATGGCCAATGGTAAGTCGCGGCTCAACGTAAGCAATCGAGCGGAGTTTCACGATATCCTCCAGTCAACATTCCACACCTACACCCAAAGCGATTCGGTATACGTTACGCACTTCGAGGATGCCAGAACGCCGTTCAAGAGTCCGGGCTATTTCGTTGAACGAGATTTCATGACCGAATGGTTCAACGCAATCGAACAGCGGCAGTTTGCGGTTGACGTGACCCCCGCATTCTGATCCAGCTATTCTTACCGGTCCTCGCTCGGAGG